>DATEPQ010000092.1:0-15874 GCA_035273125.1 Gaiellaceae bacterium | reverse complement strand
GTGAGGACGACCGCTCGCACGTCCGGATCGCGCGCCTCCTCGAGCGCTGTGCGCAGCGCTTCGTGCACGCCCACCGTGAAGGCGTTCAGCTTGTCCGGCCGGTTGAGCGTGATCGTCTGGACGGCCCCGTCACGCGCGACGTCGACCTCGGCCACGACTAGCCCAGCTCGAGGAACTCGACGGTCGGCTGCGGGAAGCCCCGCTTGTACGCGTCCTTGCCCGTCGCCATGAACTCGTCGCTGCGGATGGCGTTCTGGAACGCGTGCTCGTCGGCGAACTCCCACTCGGCGTAGTACGCGTGCCTGGGCTCGCCCATCGGGGCACCCGTGACCTTGCCGTGCCGGAAGACGCCGTTTGGTACCTGCGCGCACAGCTCAGCGTGCTCCGCGTACGCCTCGGCGTCGGGCTCGGTCTCGTAGAGGACTGCGACCCGGTACATAGACTCCTTTCAGCAGGTTGCGGGGGGACGATAACCCGGTAGCGAGGGAGGAAGCGATGCCAGGCAAGCTTGTGCACGTCGAGATCAACGCGGCGGACGCCGACCGCGCGCAGGGATTCTGGAGCGGCGTCTTCGGCTGGGAGATCGGGCCTCCGATGTCGCCGGAGATGGATTACCGGATGTTCCAGACCGCCGAGAACCAGGGCGGCGCGATCGTGGGCACGGACGAGAAGGGGCCGTTGCGCGTCTACTTCGACACCGAGAACATCGATGCCACGATCGCGAAGGTGCGCGAGCTGGGCGGCGACGCCGAGGACAAGATGCCGGTCGAGGGCCACGGCTGGTTCGCCGGCTGCCGCGACACCGAGGGGAACGCGTTCAGCCTCTGGCAGTCGGACCAGTCGGCCGGTTAGACGCCGGCTCCGACTCCGACCAGACCACCGCGGGAGGATCGAGCTCGCGGAGCACGTCCCTGGACGGCAGCGGCCAGCCGTCGATGTCGTTCGCGTTCGAGTCGTGCTGCTCGTTCATCCAGGTCATGAACGAGGAAGCCGCCGCAGCAGTTACGCGCCGCGACGATCGAGCACGCGCAGCGCCTTCCCCTCGCTGCGCGGGACTCTCCCGTGCTCGAGGACCTCGACCTGCGCGGTCAGCCCGAGCACGTCGTGGAGGTGCTTGCGCACCGCGCCGGCATCGACCGTCCCCTCCACCTGAACGGTCAGCTCGTCGAGGCGGCCGGGGCGTTCCACCACGAGCTGGTAGTGCGGAGTCAGCTCGGGCATCGCGAGCAGGGCGCGCTCGATCTCGCTCGGAAACACGTTGACGCCGCGGATGATCAGCATGTCGTCGGTCCGGCCGAGGACGCGCGACATCCTGGCGAACGTGCGCCCGCAGGCGCACGGCTCGCGCGTGAGCGAGGCGAGGTCGCCGGTGCGGTAGCGCAGCAGCGGGAGTGCCTCCTTCGTCAGCGTCGAGAAGACGAGCTCGCCGACCTCGCCGTCCGCCAGTGGCCGGCCCGAGTGCGGATCGATGACCTCCACGAGGAAGTGGTCCTCGTTGACGTGCGCGCCGTCTCGGGTCTCGAGGCACTCGGCCGACACGCCCGGACCCATGACCTCCGACAGGCCGTAGATGTCGAGCGCCTTCAGGCGGAGCGCGCCCTCGACCGCCTCGCGCAGCCCTTCAGTCCACGGCTCGGCGCCGAAGACGCCGGCGCGGAGTCTGAGCCTGGCGGGCTCGGAAACGTGGTCGGCGATCGCGAGCGCGTAGCTCGGCGTGCAGCAAAGGATCTGCGCGCCGAGGTCCTCGAGCAGCTGCGCCTGCCGCGGCGTGTTGCCGCCGGAAGCGGGGACGACGGTGCAGCCGAGCCGCTCGGCGCCGTAGTGGAGGCCGAGGCCACCCGTGAAGAGGCCGTAGCCGTAGGCGACGTGGACGACGGCGCCCGGCCCGGCTCCGGCCGCCGCAAGTGCGCGGGCGCAGCAGTCGGCCCAGGCCGCGAGGTCGCCGCGGGTGTAGGCGACGATGGTCGCCTTCCCGCGCGTGCCCGAGGAGGCATGGATCCGCACGCATTCCTCGAGCGGGACCTGCAGGAGCCCGAACGGATAGGCGTCGCGCAGCTCCGACTTGACGCAAAACGGCTGCTCCGGCAGCGCCTCGAGGTCGACGCCGAACCGCTCGCGAAGCCGGTCGCGCTGCAGCCGCTCGAGCTCCGGCCTGGGCATCGTCTCGAGCTCCGGCTGGAAGATCGGCACGGCGCGGATTATTCTCCGTCTGCAAGCGCCGGTGGGAGCGACCAAGGAGGCGGCGTGCGCGCAAGTGCCATGTCAATCGAGAAGGCCGTGACGACCTACTTGAAGGGATGGACACTTGCTTCGCAGAACGCTCAACCTTGGGATCCTGGCGCATGTAGACGCCGGTAAGACAACCCTCACCGAACGGCTGCTGTACGCCGCGGGCGTGATCGACGAGATCGGCAGCGTCGACAAGGGGACCACGCGAACCGACTCGCTCGCGCTCGAGCAGCAGCGCGGCATCACGATCAAGTCCGCCGTCGTCTCGTTCCCGATCGACGACGTCACGGTGAACCTGATCGACACGCCCGGTCACCCTGACTTCATCGCCGAGGTCGAGCGGGTGCTGAGCGTGCTCGACGGGGCCGTGCTCGTGGTCTCGGCGGTCGAAGGAGTACAACCGCAGTCGCGGATCCTGATGCGGGCGCTGCAGCGGCTGGAGGTGCCGACGCTGCTGGTCGTGAACAAGATCGACCGCGCGGGAGCGGATCCGGAACGAGTCCTCGACGAGATCGAGCAGCGCCTGACGCCGGAGATCGTGCCGATGGGCTCCGCGGATGGGCTCGGGACGCGGGCGGCGACGTTCGCGTCGTTCGGGGATGCGGACGGCGACCTCGCCGCGCGGGCGAGAACGGGCGAACTCCATCCCGTCTTCTTCGGCTCGGCGCTGACCGGCGCGGGAGTGGAGGAGGTGAGAAGCGGCATCGCGCACCTGCTGCCGGCGCGCGCCGACGACGGTGACGGCCCGCTCTCGGCGCGCGTGTTCAAGATCGAGCGCGGGCCGGCCGGCGAGCGGATCGCGTATACGCGGGTCTTCTCCGGGGCGGTGAGGGTGCGCGACCGGCTCGAGGCCGGCAAGGTGACCGCGCTCCGCGTCTTCGCCGACGGCGATGCCGTGCAGCGCGACGCCGTGCACGCGGGCGAGATCGCGAAGCTGTGGGGGCTCGCCGAGGTTCAGATCGGCGACTGGCTCGGAGAACCTCGCGGCCGTGTCGAGCATCACTTCCCACCGCCGACGCTCGAGGCGGTCGTCGAGCCGGCGGATCCTGCCGACGGTCAGAAGCTGCGGGTCGCGCTCGGCCAGCTCGCGGAGCAGGACCCGCTCATCGACGTGCGGCAGGACGATGCGCGCAAGGAGATCTCGGTCTGCCTCTACGGAGAGGTGCAGCGCGAGGTGATCGAGGCGACGCTGGCCGACGAGTACGGACTCGAGGTCTCGTTCCACGAGACGACGACGATCTGCATCGAGCGGCCCACGGGAAGCGGCGAGGCGGTCGAGATCCTCAACACGCCGACCAATCCGTTCCACGCAGACCTCGGCCTGCGCATCGAGCCGGCGACGCCGGGATCGGGCGTCGAGGTGCTCGCCCACCCGCGCCTCGACCCGCGCGACGCGCCGCTCTACACGTTCAAGACCTTCGCCGCCTTCGTCGAGCACATGGCCGAGTACGTGCGGCTCGCGCTGGCCGAGGGTCTCTACGGCTGGCAGGTCACGGACTGCGTGGTCACCGTGACGAAGATCGCCTACAGCCTGGCGGACGGGCCACCGTCGCGGCGAGGGCCGATGCCGACCACCCGCGACATGAAGCGGCTCGTCCCGCTCGTGCTGATGAAGGCGCTCGAGCAGGCGGGCTCGGTCGTGTGCGAGCCCGTCTTCCACGTCGCCGCCGAGGTTCCGGCCGTGGCGGTTGGCGCGCTGCTCGCCGCCGTGGGCCGCCTCGGCGCCGGAGCCACGCCGACGTCACGCGGGGAGCTTTCGGTCGTCGAGGCGACGCTGCCCGCGTCGCACCTGCAGGAACTGCGACGACAGCTGCCGGGCCTGACCGGGGGCGAGGGCGTGCTCGACTCCGAGTTCGCCGGCTACCGGCCTGTGGCGGGCGATCCTCCGACGAGGAGGCGGCTCATGCCCGATCCACGCAACCTCGAGGAGTACCTGGCGCAGGTCGGGCGCTGACCACGGCGGGCTGTAGCTTTCCGGCCGTGTCGGGGAGCGCGCTCGCGACAGGGCTGGCGGTGGCGGCGGGCCTCGCCGGCTCGATCCAGGTCGCGCTCATGTCGCGGCTCGGCGAGCGCATCGGGGTGCTCGAGGCACTCGCGTTCTCCACCGTGCTGACGGCGGGAGTCGCCGTCGTGATCCTGCTACTAGCGCACCAGAGCCTCGACGCCTTCGTGCGGGCCGTCCATCAGCCGTGGTGGATGCTCCTCGGCGGCCTCATGGGTTTGCTGATCGTGTTCACGGTCACCTACGCCGGGCCGCGCATCGGCGTCGCGGCGACCGTGGGGATCCTGATCGCCGGCCAGCTCGCGATGGGCGCCGCCATCGATCGCTGGGGACTGTTCGGGTCGGAGCGGATCGCGTTGCACTGGCCCCGCTTGCTCGGCATCGGCCTGCTTGCAATCGGCGCCACGCTCTCGCTCAAGAAGTAGCGACGCGCTCGATCAGGTCGGCGGCGAGCTCAGTGCCGGGGCGCTCGCGCAACCGCCGGCCGGCCGCGGCGCAGCGAGCCCGCAGGGACTCGTCTGCGAGCACCTCGTCGACGGCCCGGGCCAGCTCGCCCTCGCCGAAGTCGTACGTCGGCAGGCGCACGCCGTACCCGGTCTCGTGCACGCGCTGCGCGTTGTCGTGCTGATCCCAGAAGACGGGGAGGACGAGCATCGGCTTGCCGAACCACATGCACTCGGTCGTCGTGTTGTTGCCGCCGTGCGTGATCACGGCGTCGGTGTGCGGCAGGACCGACGTCTGGGGCAGGAACTCCTCGCCGACCATGTTCTCGGCGAGCTCGTACTCCGCGTGCTGCGGCCCCTTGCTCACGACGTAGCGGTGCGGCGTCTCCGCGAGCTCGGCCACGAGCCGGCGCATCAGGGGGACGTCGGCCGAGCCCAGCGAGCCGAGGCTGAGGTAGACGAGCTTGCGGCCGTCGGGCTCGGGCGGCGCCCACGGCGCATCGGTCGCGCGGACGCTCGTCTGCAGGTTCTGCCAGCGCTCCGCGAGCGGGCCGCGCGGATAGTCGAGCTCGTCCGGGTAGATGGTCAGGTTGAGCCACGGCGACTCGTGGATGAACTCCCCCGCGGGCAGCGGCGGCGCGTCGCGCTCGACGCAGAAGTCGGAGAAGGACGCCTGCAGCTCGCCGGTTTGCCGCGCGTACTCCGCGCGGAACGCCCCCCAGCTCGAGCCGTCATCGAGCGGCAGGCCCGAGAACGGCGGAGGCAGCTCCGGATCCTTCACCTCCAGCGGGTTGCAGGACACGATCCGCACCCAGGGCAGACCGCTCGCCGGGATTGCGGGGAAGCCGACGACGTTGTCCTCGACCACGACGTCGGGGTGGACCTCGCCGAGGATCTCGGCGAGCCGGTCGTCGACATACCGCGCCCCGTCGACGAGTGCCTGCCAGGTCGGCGCGATGAAGTCGCCGAGCTGCTCGAACGTGTTCTTGCGGAACACGGGCGCGGTGTCGCGGATGAAGTCCTTCCAGAACTGGCCCGGCTCCTCGGGTTCGGCGGGCGGCGGCGCGAGGCGCATCGTCCGCTCCTCGAAGCCCTTCGCCTCGAGCGTGCCCGCGAACGACTCCTCGACGATGAAGACGACACGGTGCCCGCGCCTGAGGAGCACGTCGCCGATCCCCACGCAGTTGTTCGTGGGGCCGAACGCGCCTTCCGGGAAGAAGACGACGGTGCGGGTCAGAGCCCGAACGGGTTGAAGGGCTTCGGGCTCGTGGAGAAGAGCACGCCCTTCGTCTCGAGATAGAGGTCGAGCGTGTCGATCGACAGCTCGCGGCCGAAGCCGGACTGCTTGTAGCCGCCGAACGGGATGCCGGGGAACGCGGTGAACGGCATGTTGATCCCGACCATCCCCGACTTGATCGCGCGCGCGACGCGGTGGCCGCGCGCCGGATCGCCGGTCCAAACGGTTGCGAAGAGCCCGTACTGCACGTCGTTCGCGATGCGGATCGCGTCCTTCTCGTCCTCGAACGGGATCGCCGCGACGACGGGGCCGAAGATCTCCTCCTGCGCGACCGTCATCGAGCTCTCGACGCCCGCGAGCACCGTGGGGAGATAGAAGGCACCCGCGCCGTCGCCGGCCTCGCCGCCGACCACGACCTCTGCGCCCTCTTCGCGTCCCTTCTCGACGTAGCCGTGCACGCGGTCGCGATGCGCGGCCGAGATGAGCGAGCCGACCTGCGTCTCGGCCTCCAGCGGGTCGCCGACCTTGAGCTGCTTCGCCGCCTCGGCGAAGCGCGCGACGAAGTCGTCGTAGATCGAGGCCTCCACGAGCACGCGCGAGCGCGCCTCGCAGCTCTGCCCCGCGGCGTAGTAGATCGACCAGACCGAGCTCGGGATCGCGTCGTCGAGGTTCGCGTCGGCGAAGACGAGGGCCGGGCTCTTCCCGCCGAGCTCGAGCGTCAGGCGCTTGATCGGCTCCGAGCAGAGCCGCATGATCTCGCTCCCCGTCCTTGTCGAGCCGGTGAAAGCGACCTTGTCGACGCCCGGGTGCTTGACGAGATAGGAACCGACAGTCGGGCCCTCCGCCGGGACGATGTTGATCGCACCGGCCGGGAACCCGACCTCGGAGGCGAGCTCGGCGATCCGCAGCACGCTGAGCGGCGTCAGCGGGTCGGGCTTGAGGACGACGGGGCAGCCGGCCGCGAGCGCCGGCGAGAGCTTCCAGACCGACATGAGCAGCGGGTAGTTCCACGGCACGATCTGCGCGCAGACCCCGACGGGCTCCTTCAGCGTGTAGCTGAGCAGCGAGCCGCCGATCGGATTCGAACGGCCGGCGATCGAGCCGACCACGGATCCGAAGAAACGGAAGTTCTCCACCGCGCCCGCGAGCTCGGCCTTGACCGAGGAGATCGCCTTGCCGACGTTGCGCGACTCGAGCTCCGCCAGCTCCTTGCGGTTGGCCTGGATCGCATCGGCCAGCGCGTGCAGGAGCCGAGCGCGCTCGTTCGGCGGCGTCCTGCCCCAAGGGCCGTCGAGCGCGGCGCGGGCGGCCTCGACGGCGCGGTCGACGTCTCGATCGCCGGCCATCGCGGCCCGGGCGAGCGGCTCGCCGGTGGCGGGCTCGTGCAGCTCGCGGATCTCGCCCGAGGCGGGCTCGACGACCTCGCCGCCGATGAAGAGCCCGTACTCCTGCCCGGCCGTCACTGCCATGCGGCGGAACTTAGCGTGTTTGCCCGGCCGCCCGGTGCGGTAGATTTCGGATCCGAAAGTCCCCACGAGAGGAGACGAGATGTCGAGCACAGTCCGGGTCCAGGCCGCGCGCATCCCCGACCGCGACCGGTTGCTCGAGGCGCTGCAGCACGAGGGCCTCGACGCCGAGCCCGAGGACGAGATCGGCATCGCCGTCCCCGTCGGCGAGGGCGGCAGCGAGCTCTTCCATCAGGTCGAGGGCGTCGTCCTGAGCGTGGGCGCGCCGTTCGTGCCGATCGAGCACGAGGGCGTGATCTACATCAGGCCCCCGGTCGGCTAGGCAGGTCCCGCCGGGACACGTCCGGAACCTGGTTCCGGACGTGTCTAGAAGGGCTATGTCCGCTCGAACAGCGCGGCCTGGCCCTGGCCTACGCCGACGCACAGCGTCGCGAGGCCGTAGCGCCCGCCGCGGCGGCGCAGCTCGTGCAGGAGCGAGACGACGAGGCGTGCGCCGCTCATCCCGAGCGGGTGGCCCAGCGCGATCGCGCCGCCGTTGACGTTCACCTTCTCCGGAGCGAGACCGAGCTCGCGGATCACGGCGAGGCTCTGTGACGCGAACGCCTCGTTCAGCTCGACGAGGTCGACGTCACCGAGCGAGACGCCGCTCCGCTCGAGGAGCTTGCGAACCGCCGGGATCGGGCCGATGCCCATCACGCGCGGATCGACTCCGGCGACGGCGCTGCCCACGAACGTGCCGAGCGGCTCGACGCCCAGCTCACGTGCCTTCTCCTCGGACGCGACGACGAGCGCCGCAGCGCCGTCGTTGATCCCGGAGGCGTTGCCGGCGGTGACCGTGCCCCCCTCGCGGAACGCTGGCTTGAGCGAGGCGAGCTTCTCGGCGGTCGTGTCGGGGCGCGGATGTTCGTCGCGCGTGACGTCGCCGACAGGGACGAGCTCGTCGGCGAACCGGCCCGCCTCGTCGGCTGCCGCCCAGCGCCGCTGCGACTCCAGCGCGAACGCGTCCTGATCCTCCCGCGTCACGCCCCACCGCTCGGCGACGTTCTCGCCGGTCTCGCCCATCGACTCGGGTGGAAAGAGCTCGACGAGCTTCGGATTCGTGAAGCGCCAGCCGAGCGTCGTGTCGTAGAGCGGGCGGTCGCCGCGCGCGAACGGCTTCTCGGCCTTCGGGGTCACGAACGGGGCGCGGCTCATCGACTCCTCGCCGCCGGCGACGAACAGGTCGCCGTCGCCCGCGATCACCGCATGGCAGACGCCGACGACGGCCGCGAGCCCGGACGCGCAGAGGCGGTTGACCGTGACCCCGGCAACAGACTCCGGCAGCCCCGCGAGCAGCGCGGCCATCCGGGCGACGTTGCGGTTGTCCTCGCCCGCCTGGTTGGCGGCGCCGAACCAGACGTCCTCGATCTGCTCCGCCGGGATGCCCGCGCGCGAGACCGCTTCACGGATCACGAGCGCGGCGAGATCGTCGGGACGCACCCCCGCAAGCGCGCCGCCGTAGCGGCCGATCGGGGTGCGGACGGCAGAGAGGATGACGGCCCGGGCCACGAGCTTGAGTCTAGGCAGCGGCGGTGGCGCGACCGAGCAGGCGGTCGATCGCGACGAGCCCGTCGTCGCCGATGTCGACGCTGTGCTCGTTCACGTAGAGCGCGATGTGGGCCGCGCAGACCTCGTCGGACATCTCCTGCGAGAGCGAGCGGACGTAGTCGCGGCTCGCCTCGGGATGCGCGAAGGCGTACTCGACCGAGGCGCGGATCGCCGCCTCGGCCGCGTCGACGAGCTCCGGATCGAGGTCGCTCCGAGCGAAGATCCCCGCGAGGGGGACCGGCAGCGCGGTCTCGCCCTGCCACCACTCGCCGAGGTCGGCGACCGAGACCAGCCCGTGCTCGCGATACGTGAAGCGGCTCTCGTGGATGATGAGGCCGGCATTCGCCTCTCCGGCAACGACCGCGTCGAGGATCCGGTCGTAGCGGAGCTCCACCACGTCGGCGAGAGCCGGCGCCGCGAGCCGGAGGAGGAGGAACGCCGTGGTCTCCCTGCCCGGGATCGCGATTCGCCGGGCGGCCGCGTCCTCCAGCGAGCCCCCCTCGCGGGCAACCACGAGCGGACCGACACCACGGCCGAGCGCGGCCCCGCTTCGCAGCAGCCGGTAGCGGTCGCCAGCCGCCGCGGCCGCGCCGAAGCTGAGCTTCGTCAGCCCAAGCTCGGCACCGGCCGCGCGCCGGTTCAGCTCCTCGATGTCCAGCAGCACCGGCTCGACGTCGAACGGCGCGGGCACGAGTTCGTGCACGAGCGCGTGGAACGCGAACGCGTCGTTCGGGCACGGCGTGAAGCCGAAGGTCAGCTTCACGAGCGACCGAAGAACCAGGCCTCGAGCGGCTTGAGGAGCTCGTCGCGCGTGAACGGCCGGACGTGCTCGGCGTGGCCGTCCCGCTCCGAGACCGTGAGGTCGTCCTCGAGCGTCTCGTTCGCCTCCTGCAGCGCATCACCGAGCTCGTACCCCTCGAAGACGTAGTCCTCCGGGCGGGGCTCCTTCGCGTTGCGCCGGTCGGGATTGACGGCGCGCCCCACCGCCCAGATCCCACCGTCCTTCCGCTCGATCCAGATGACGACCGTCTCGGGGTCGCCGCTCGAGTCGACGCCGTGGAGCACCCGCTCCGCGAACCGACCGCGGTCGCTGGACGCTTTCACGCCGGGACTATGACACCTCGCGCCCGGCGCCCGCCGCCCGCGCACGCTCGACGACGGCGGCTGCGACGGCCACGTCCCAGGCCGCGAGTCCGTTGGACTTGAAGACCACGATGTCGTCGTCCGACTGGCGTCCTGTCAGTTCGCCCGCGACGACCTCCTGCAGCTCGTGCACCTCGAGCCAGTCGAGGACACCGGACTCGACCGGCTCGATCAGGTCGGCGGACTCGAGCTTCGCGTCGTCGCGCGAATCGCAGCAGACGAACGCGGCACGCTCGAGGACGATGTTGTCGAGCTCGCGGCGCCGCCCGTCGTTCGCGCCGACCGCGCAGACGAGCGCGCCGGAGCGGAGCCACTCGCCGCGCAGGACCGGGTCCGGGGACGTGGTCGCCGTTACCACGACGTCGCAGCCGGCCGGATCCTGGTGACTCTCTCCCGGCTCGGCGCCGTGCTCGTTGCAGAAGGCGCGCAGCCGGTCCTCGGTCCGGCAGAAGGCGACGACTCGCTCGAGCTGCGGCAGCGCCGCGCGGATGCAGGCGACCTGCGACTCCGCCTGCCAGCCGCAGCCGATCACGCCGAGGCTCGTCGCGGCGCCCGCGGCGAGATGCCGGGCCGCGACGCCGCTGGCGGCACCGGTGCGCAGCTGGCCGAGCTTGTCGGCCTCGATCACCGCGACGAGCTCGGGCGAGTCGGCCCGAAAGAGGAGAACGGCGAACCGTGCGCCCTCCCCGAAGCCGGCGTAGACTTTCGCTCCCGCGTAGCCGAGCTCGAGGTCGGCGGCGGCCATGACTGCGAGCGCGCCGCCCTCGAGCCGCAGGCGATAGCGCGGCAGGTTCTCCACGGCCCCGGCCGCCATGCGGCGAAAGCACGCTTCGATCGCCGCGACCGCGTCCTCCGGCGTCAACAGCTCTGCGACGTCCGCTTCGGTCAGATAGAGCGGCATCGCGGGATTCTCGCAGGGACCTGCGCACGCCCTGCAGGCCTTCGCTAACGATAGGGCGGGCTTTCAAGCCACGAAAGGGAGAAAGCATGAAGCGATAGTCGCTACCGGCTCAGTACTGGCGGCCGCCGCGGGGCTGCTGCTGGCCGCCGGTGGTGCCTCCGGGCGCGGAGGCATGTTCGCCCCGCTCCCAAGCGGCGGCCTTGGGCAAGCTACGCGCTTCGCAGTTCACGTACAGACGAATAGTGGCAAGACTGCGGTGAAAAGGCTGCCATTTAGCTCGAACGGGCTTATCGACGCGGAACAGGAGGCAATCGGCGTCGGATTCGGTGAGGAGCGCCAGGAAGCCGCCGACGCCGGAGGCGACATTCCCGACTCCGACTTCTCCGACATCGGTGGAGCGCAGGAGACGCTCGGTTGTGCCCGGCGCAACGCCGACGGAAATGTCCGGATGAATCAGGACTGCTCCTTCAGGCGCCAGGCCGAGGAGGACATCACCTACAACCCGCGGGACCCAGCGATCTCGTCGCCGGGCAGAACGACAGCCGTGTTGGGTTCAACCAGTGCGGCTTCAACTCTCGAACACCTACGGGAAAGACTGGGACGACATGCTGCCGCCGTTCCGGCAGCGGCTGAACGCTCCAGAGCTGATGGGCTTCGCGGCCACCGACCAGAGCCCGAGGAACGGTGACCGCAACGGCGTCAGCTACTACCGAAGCTACCGGGTGCGGGTGCCGGACGAGAGTACGTCCGGATCGGGGTTCTTCGGCGGGAACGTCTCCGCCGTGCAATCACGACGGCTCCACGCCGGCGGGAGCCGATCTGTGCGCCGGCGTGGCCGAGCAGAACTCGGACTACGTTCTCGCCAGAGGCTCTGCGGGGCGACTACAGCGGCCTCACGGTGAACACGAGTAACGAGGCTCACCCCATCTGGTCGCACACGCGCAACGCCGACCCGTACACCCCGGACAACGGCGTGACCAACGACGAGGATGTCTTCACCGCGTCCGTCAACCTCCCGAACGGAAAGAGGAAGACAGGATCAGGGCACCTCGGGGCAACGCGCTAGCGGCGTCTGGTCCGCCGATCCAGCAGAGGGGCTGCCGCAAGGCAGCCCCTCTCGTTCACAGGCACGGAGAAATGCGCCCGGCATGATTCGAACATGCGACCTCTGCCTCCGCAGGGCAGCGCTCTATCCCCTGAGCTACGGGCGCCCGGGAAGGGCAGTGTAGCGCTGCCCCTCAGCGACCCAGCACCGGCGAGACCCTTCGTGCGCTAGTCCGTTCGAGGCAAGAGGCGAGTCTCAGCCACGTGCGGGGTCACCGCCGGAGAGCCCGAACTGACGGAAGGTCAGACGACTCTCGGCCAGTGCCGTGTCGACGCCGTAGGCCGCGAGCAAGAAGATGCCGATCAACTTCGAGCCATCCTCGACTGCGATCACGCGTTCCGACGCGATCAGTACGTCGAGCCCGATCGACAGTGCGAGGAAACCCCCCGCGGCAAGGAGCAAGGTGAGGTTCGTGGAGGCCAGGAAGCGGCGTCCTCTGACCGCCAGAAGGACGACGGCAGCGACGTAGGCGAGCTCGACGACGGTGTCCGGAACGTGCAGGTACTGAGGATAGAAGTACTCGTGGAGCTGGAAAGCGTCGTCGAAGAGCAGGTAGACGACGACTCCCGCCCCCGTGAAGAGCGCGGTTCTCCGGTCGGAGGCTCCACGAAGCGACGCCACATACCCTCCGCAGAGAAGCGCGGTCGCGGCGACCGCCCACGCGAAGAGACCGAAGAAACTGACCATCCCCAGATACGGCGCCTGGTGCGTCGTGGCGGCGGGATCACGGGTGAAGTAGCCGAACGGATAGGAGGAGAGGCGCCAGCCGACGCCCGCGACGGCGAGCACTGCGAGTCCGCCGAGCGCACCGATCACGAAAGGCTTGCCGAGATGCTCGAGCCTACGAGAGCGCGTCGTGCTGCTCAACGAGATCCCCGGCGCTGACGACATGCAAATCCCCTTCTCCGGTCCACGCATGCCCGATTGGCAAATGCGTATTCGCCTCCGCGCACCGTAGGGGGGCGGAACCGGCGAGTCCCCGTCCAAGCGTTCGGGTCCAGCCCCTCCTTCCGCACGGAGCGGCGCGGCCTCCTCCCGCATGCCGCGCCAGGACGTGAACGCGCGTTACTCACGACCGAGGAATCGCGTCAGGAGTCCCGGGCGCGCCGGACGGCCGGGCAAATCAGCGGCGGCGACGCATTCGAGATGCGCGTGCCGGCGGCGGGTCGTGTCTCCTTCCGGCGCGACGAGGACGTGGTCGCTCATCGCATGAAGCCGGTGACCGCAGAGCGGGCAGGTGTAGGTCGCAGGCTTGAGGCTGCGGACCGGCCGGATGGAGTACCAGTCAGCCGGCTCGAGCCGCGAGCGCGAGCGGCGCGTCATCCGGCACCCCCGTCCGCACGTAGGCGAGCGCGACGACGCTGCCGTCCGCGCGCCGCGCGGCGCTCGTGACGCGGCCGACGTCTCGCCCATCGTGGAGGAGCGGCGTGTCGTACTCCGGCAGCTCGTCGAGCTCGAGCACGCGCAACCCGCGGTTCGGGTGGCCGCGGAAGTGCAGCCGTGCCACCGGTTCCTGTCCCGGATAGCACCCCTTCGAGAACGAGACGTGCGTCGCGTCCAGGCCCGCCTCCGCCGGCAGGATCCGGTCGTCGATCTCGCGTTCCCAGCGCGGCACGCGCATCTCGATCCGGCGCAGCTCGAGCTCCTCCGCCGAGAGGGTCGGCTCGAGGCCGGAGTCGAGCGCCTCGCGTGCGCCGGGCCAGTCCGTCGCGAAGCCCTCCGCGCCGCCGAAGACGAGCACCGACTCGTGCTCCTCGGGCTCGATCTCGCACTGCGCGCGCAGGCGCATCCGCGTCAGCTGCGTCCGCACGACGTCGCCGAGTCCCGGCTCGGTCAGCACGAGGAAATCGTCGTCCGCCCGCCTCAGCACGACGAGCGGCGCGATCACGCGGGCCTTCGCGGTGAGGAGCAGGGCCGGGCACCCCTCGCCGGATGCGAGCGCCTCGACGTCGTTCGAGACCATCCGTTGCAGGTAGTCGGCCGCGTCCGGGCCGGCGACGCGAATGAACTCCCGCTCTCTCGCAGCCACTTCCATGCTGTTTAGTGTGCCTTCCGATGCCGCTCTTCCGCTCGAAGGCAGAGGACAAGGTGCGCGCTGCCGGCTACGACCCGGCGCGCCTGCCGCCGGGCCAGTACCTGACCGAGAAGTGGCCGGTTCTCCATGCGGGCGAGGTCGCGCACGTCGACCCCGCGACGTGGCAGCTGCGCCTCTACGGCGAGGTCGAGCAGGAGGTCACGCTCGACTACGAGCAGCTGAAGGCGCTGCCGGCGACGGAGATCACGACCGACATCCACTGCGTCACGCGCTGGAGCCGCTTCGACGCCGGCTTCCGCGGCGTCCACTGGCGGGAGCTCGCCGAGCTCTGCCGGCCGAAGCCGTCGGCGCACTTCGCGATCGCCCACGCCGAGGCCGGCTACACCGAGAACCTGCCGCTCGCCGCACTCGAGGAGGAGAACGCGCTCGTCGCCTACGAGGCGGACGGAGAGCCGCTGACCGCGGAGCACGGCGGCCCGGTGCGCCTCGTCGTCCCGTCGCGGTACTTCTGGAAGAGCGCGAAGTGGCTGAACGGGATCGAGCTGGTTCCGGCCGACCGGCCCGGGTTCTGGGAGCGCTACGGCTACCACAACGACGCCGATCCCTGGCAGGAAGAGCGTTACGGCTTCTGATGGGGTAGGCCCCCTCCCCTCGAATGGGGTAAAGCCCGGGTGAGGTGTTGCCGATAGAGACGGCGAACCACCTCCCCCTACGAGAAACGGCGCCCGCAAGGGCGCCGTTTCTCGTTCGGAACTCGAGCCCGGAGGCTCGTTACATCATCCCGCCCATGTCGGGCATGCCGGCGCCGGCGCCCACGGGATTCTTCTCCGGGGCCTCGGCGACGACCGCCTCGGTGGTGAGGATGTTCTTCGCGATCGACGCAGCGTTCTGGAGCGCCGAGCGGGTGACCATGGTGGGGTCGCCGATCCCGCTCTTGAGCAGGTCCTCGACCTCGCCGGTCTCGACGTTCAGGCCATGGCCCTTCTCGGCGCCACGGACCTGCTGGACGACGACCGAACCCTCGAGGCCCGCGTTGTAGGCGAGCTGCCGGAGCGGCTCCTCGAGCGCCCGGATGATGATCAGCGCGCCGGTCTTCTCGTCGTCCTCGAGCTTGCCGAGGATGCCGTCCTTGACCTCGTCGGCCGCGTTGATGAGCGCGACGCCGCCACCCGGCACCTGACCCTCTTCGAGGGCGGCGCGGGCCGCCTGCAGTGCGTCCTCGACGCGATGCTTCTTCTCCTTCATCTCCGTCTCGGTCGACGCGCCGACCTTGACCACCGCGACGCCGCCGGAGAGCTTCGCGAGCCGCTCCTGGAGCTTCTCGCGGTCGAAGTCGGAGTCGGTGTTCTCGATCTCGGACTTCAGCTGCTTGATCCGACCCTTGATGGCGTCGGTCTCGCCGGCACCGTCGATGATCGTCGTCGTGTCCTTGTCGACGACGACGCGCCTGGCACGGCCGAGCTGCGAGAGCTTCGTGTTCTCGAGCTTGAGGCCCATCTCCTCGGTGATCACCTCGCCGCCGCTGAGGATCGCGATGTCCTCGAGCATGCGCTTGCGGCGATCGCCGAAGCCGGGAGCCTTGACCGCGACGGCCTGGAAGGTGCCGCGGAGCTTGTTGACGACGATCGTGGCGAGCGACTCGCCCTCGACGTCCTCGGCGACGATCAGCAACGGCTTGCCGGACTGGATGACCTGCTCGAGCACCGGCAGGATGTCCTTGACCGCG
>DATEPQ010000091.1:0-3873 GCA_035273125.1 Gaiellaceae bacterium | reverse complement strand
AACCGGTCCTCTTCACCGAGGATCCGGTCGTACAGGACCCACAGCACGTCGAGGGTCGAGAACGAGCTGCGGTCGTGCTTCTCGTCGCCGGTCAGCCGCGTGAGCAGCTCCGGCAGGTCTTCGTAACCGAGTGTCGTCGTCGTGGCCATGCGGGACACCGTAGAACCTCAACTAGGGTTCAAGTCAAGTGGCGAGAGAATTGACCATCGGCGAGCTCTCTCAGCGCAGCGGCGTCTCCCAGTCGGCACTGCGCTTCTACGAGCGCGAGGGTCTCATCTCGGCGCGGCGCACCGACGGCAACCAGCGGCGCTACCCGGCCGTCACCCTCCGCCGCGTTGCGCTCGTCCAGGCCGGGAAGGCCGCCGGTGTCCCGCTCGAGCGCATCCGCGCCGCACTCGACGACCTGCCCACCGGGAAGACGCCCACCAAGCGCGACTGGGAGCGGCTTTCGCGCAGCTGGAAGCGCGAGCTCGACGAGCGAATCGCGACGCTCGAGGCGATCCGCGGGCGGCTCACGACGTGCATCGGCTGCGGCTGCCTCTCGCTCCGTACGTGCGCGCTGCTCAATCCCGGGGACGAGGCGGGTTCGCTCGGCGGCGGCGCGCACTATCTCCGTAGAGTCTCTCCTCGTGGATGAGGCCTGGCGCGCCGAGCTGGCGGAGCTGATCGCGATCCCGAGCGTGAGCGCCGACCCGGCCCACCGGGAGGACGTGAAGCGCGCGGGCGAGTGGGTCTGCGAGCTCATCCGCCGCATCGGCGGCACCGCGGAGCTGACGCCGTTCGGCGAGCGGGAGCTCGTGCTGGGCGAGATCTCCGCCTCGAACGGCAACGGGAGCGTGCCGACGATCCTCGTCTACAACCACTTCGACGTCCAGCCGCCCGCCCCCCTCGAGCTCTGGGAGTCGGACCCGTTCGAGCTCGACGTCCGCGGCGAATGGGCATACGGCCGCGGCGTCGCGGACGACAAGGGCCAGCTCTGGCTCGTTCTCAAGGCGGCGCAGCGTCTCGTCGAGGCGGGCGCGCTGCCCGTCAACCTTCGCATCGCGTACGACGGCGAGGAGGAGATCGGCGGCCACACGATCGCGGACTGGATCGCGCAGGACGAGCGCGGCGCCGACGCGTGCGTGATCTTCGACGGCGGGATGCTCCGGCGCGACGTACCGACGATCGAGCTCGCCACCCGAGGTCTCGTCGGGATCGAGGTCAAGGTGCGGACCGGCGAGCGCGACCTGCACTCCGGGATGTACGGCGGCGCGGCGCTCAACGCGATCCACGTCCTCACGCGCTGCCTCGAGGCGGTCCTCGCCGACCCGGACGGCCGGCTGCCCGAGCCTCTGCGTGCGGGAATCGCCCCGCCGACCGCCGAGGAGCTCGAGGCATGGTCGCAGCTGCCGCCGGGTGTCGAGGCGATCTCGGAGGCCGGCGCCCGGCCGCTGGACGCCGGGGCCGGTGACGAGTTCTACGTCCGCACCTGGGCCGAGCCGTCCACGGACGTGAACGGCATCATCGGTGGCAAGCCCGGCGTCCGCAACACGACGCTCAGCGTCGAGGCCTCCGCCGAGTTCTCGATCCGGCTCGCGCCGGGTCAGGACGCGGAGACCGTCGGGGCCGCCGCCGAGCGGCTGCTGCGCGACGCCGCCCCCGAGGGTGCCGAGCTCGAGATCGTCGTGGAGGGCTCGAACCCGGGTCTCGTCCGCGCCGACGTGCCCGCGATCCAGCTGGCGGTCGACGCGTTCGAGCAGGCGCTCGGGAAGCGGCCGCTGCTCACGCGGGTCGGCGGCTCGATCCCGCTCATGCCCGCGCTGACGGAGAAGGGCATCGACACGATCCTCAGCGGCTTCGCCCTGCCGGAGTCGAACGTCCACTCGCCGAACGAGCGCTTCCTCGTTCCGTACTTCGCGGCCGGGATCGACACGGTCGCGGCGCTCTTCACGGCGCTGGGGCGCCTGAAGGTCTAGCGGCGCTCGGCGTAGGTCACGCGGTCGAACGGCCAGTCGCGCGCGAGCCAGTCGCTGACCGCGCGCCAGAGGGGCGCATCCAGCTCGGCGCGGTCGGCTCGCACCCACGAGTGCACGTCGGCGTCGTGCTCCCCACGCTTGTCGGGATAGATGTAGACGCAGCCGATCACGTCTCCGGTCCCAGGGTCGAGCACGGTGTACGTGAACCCCGACCGGTTCGCGAAGTCGTCGGCGTGCCTACGCAGGTCGTTCAGGTTCTCGGCCGGCCCGCGGCCGTCGGGCCAGGAGCTGGTCTCCCAGCCGGGCGTCGCGTGAATGTGCTCCACCGACGAGGACCACGCCTCGTAGTCGGGCTCATTGTGCTGCGGCCCGAGCGGCTCGAGCCGGAACTGCTCCGTCTCGAGAGCGAGCGGGGCGGCGAACCCGGGCGGGACGAACGGCTCGGCCACGAATCTGCTAGAGCGCGTGCGGGTGCTGGCGCCCGCACGGGAGCCAGTCATGGCCGAACTCGCGCATGGCGTCGATGATCGGCAGGAGGGACTCGCCCTTCGCCGTCAGCGAATACTCGACGCGCGGCGGCGTCTCGGGATAGCTCTGCCGCTCGAGGATCCCGTCGGCCTCGAGGGCGCGCAGCCGCTCGGCGAGCGTGCGCGGGCTGATGCCCTGACACGAGCGCTCGAGCTCCGAGAACCGCCGCGGACCTTCCGAGAGATCGTGGACGAGCAGCGCCGTCCATTTCGCGCCGATGATCTCGGCCGTCGCCGCGACCGCGCACGTGCCCGCGACATGGACAGGGTTCATCGTGCGAACGGCCATCGCTCCGATTGTACGTCGCGTGCGTCAGAGGTTGAACGGCGCCGGGCAGGCGTCGATCTTCGGGATCGAGAAGCGCGCGATCGTGCCGAAGCCCTCGCACGGCTTGCACGCCTGAGCCACCCCGGCGTCGCACGCGACCGAGAGGAAGATGAACGCGTCCTCCATCGTGAAGCCGTGCTCGTCGACGAGGAGCCGCGCCGCCTCCTCGGCCACGAGCTGGAGTGCCTCGGGATACTCCGGCGCCGTCGCGTGTGGGAGCCAGCGGTCGGCGAGCTCCGTCACCGGCCATGTCGCCTGCTTCCCCTTGAGCACGTCGAAGCGGACGTCGACCTCGCCGGCGATCTCGACGCCGGTGAAGCAGATTTCCCCGTCGCCCATGGCCGCGTGCATGTCTCCGACCGCGAACATGCCGCCGGGCTGCCGGACGGGGAAGAAGATGCGCGCGCCGGCACCGTGCCAGTGGTCGTCGAGGTTCCCACCGTGGCGGCCGGCCAGGCCGTTCGAGAGCTCCTCGCCGTCGGTCGCGACCCCCACCACGCCGACCATCGGCAGGGCGGGGAACGAGACGCGGTCGTTCATCTTCACGACGCCGTCGCGCACCTCGAAGAGCCGGGTGAGCGGGGACTGGACCTGGTCGATGAGCTGGCCGAAACCCGGGATGAGCGTCGCGACGCCCCACTCGATCGGCCGCACGTCGAGGATCTCCGCCACGAGCGAGTCGCCGGGCTCGGCACCCCTGACGGCGACGGGACCGGTCGCGCTGTTGATCCGCGAGAGGTCGATCTCGGTCACGAGGTCGTCCTCGCTCCGGATCTGGCCGGTGAAGCAGTCGTTGGTCTCGAAGGTGACCACGTCGCCGGACTCGACCTCCAGCACGGGCTGGAGGTCGGGCCCGAACGACCAGATCACCTCGCTACGCGATAGGCGATGGTGCTGTCCCACTCTCCGGTGCCACCGTTTCGTCTTCGACGTAGACGCGGTCCACGTCCGCGAGCTTGTCCGGCCGTGCGATCACGACGAACGCCGTCACCGCAAGACCGAGGAGGACCCAGGCGATGTCCACCCAGTTGCCGTACTTCTCGGGATAGACGGGCGGGTA
>DATEPQ010000090.1:0-12548 GCA_035273125.1 Gaiellaceae bacterium | reverse complement strand
GGCGCGGGCGTCGCCGCCGCGGCGGGCGCCCTCGAGCTCCGCGAGGTGCGCGCGGGCCGCTTGCTCGTCGGCGGCGTCGAAGAGCTCGGCCGCGCGGCGTACCGCCATCGTCTCGAGCGCGAGCCGAACCGAGAACAGCTCGCGCAGCTCCTCCACGTCGAGCCCGGTCACCTTCGCTCCGTGGTGCGGGACGTGCTCTGCGAGGCCCAACGCCTCGAGCTGCCGCACCGCCTCGCGAATCGGGGAGATGCTCATCCCGAGGGAGCGGGCGAGATCCTCGAGGCGTAGCGGCGTGCCCGGAGTGAGCTCGCCGAGGATGATCGCCTCGCGCAGTCGCTCGAGCGCGGCCTCGGCCATTGTCCGGTGGCGCATCCCGCCGCCGCCCCGGGCCAGTGTCGACTCCACGGTCGGCTCCACGAGGATCGAGCGTGAAGCACACTTGATCAGATGTCAAACGCGTGACACGATCACGGCTCCGGGTGTCGAGGGAGACGCAGCAGCCACCGCGGTTCTCGATCTCGCAGGTGAGCACGCTCACCGCGAGCTTCGCCGACGACGTGCGCGCGTACGCGGCGGCCGGTGCCGACGGGATCGGGATCTGGGAGCTCAAGCTCGGTGACGGCTCGCTCGAGGAGTTCCGGGCGAGCGGCCTCGGCTCGGCGACTGCCGTCCCCGCGGTGCCGTCGGTGCATCCGTTGCCGCTGCTCCCGGGGCCCGACACCGTCCCCGACCGCGTCGACGCGCTGCTCCGCTCACTCGAGGTTCTGGCCGCGTATGAGCCGGCGGCGGTCCTCTGCTTCACCGGCCCGGGCGACCGCGCGACCGCGGTCCGCGGCGTGCGTGAGGTTGCGCGCGAGGCCGAGCGGCTCGGCCTGCAGCTGGCCGTCGAACCGTTCCAGCGGGAGGGGATCGAGAGCTGGTCGATCCTGAACACGCTCGGCGACGCCGCGGAGTTCGTCGAGGAGGTCGGCAGCGACGCCGTGGGAATCCAGTTCGACGTCTGGCACCTATGGAACACGCGAGATGTCCTCGACGAGATCCCGCGCTTCGCGCACCTCATCGCCGGCGTTCACGTGAACGACTGGCGCGAGCCAACGCGCGGCTGGGCCGATCGCGTCCTGCCCGGCGAGGGGGCCGCTGACCTTCCCGCGATTCTCGGCGTCTTAGAGGACGTGGGCTGGGACGGGTTCTACGACCTCGAGATCTTCTCCGACAACGGCGCCTTCGGCAGCGCGTATCCCGACTCGCTCTGGGATCTCGACGCCGCCGAGCTCGCGCGCCGCGGTCGGGACTCGTTCTTCAGTTGCTGGTCGCAAAGGAGGGTCCCGGCGGAGGCCGCGGGCCGGAGAGGAGAAACATGAGGGTAGGCAACCGGGCGCGCTGGGCGCTCGTGGTCGTTGCCGCTGCGGCGCTCGTCTTCGCCGCGGCTGCCGCGGCCCGTACACATTCCGCGGCGAAGAAGGGACCGATCGTCATCGGTTGGGCGCACGACGACTCGAACGGGCCGATGGGCCCCTTCGACCTTCCGGCACTCGCCGCGGCGCAGATCCAGCTCAAGAAGGTCAACAAGAAGAACGTGCTCGGCCGCAAGATCGTGCTCAAGACCTGCGATACGCAGAAGGACGATCCAACCGCGTCGAAGGCCTGCGCCGATCAGCTGATCAGCAAGGGCGCGAAGATCATCTTCACGACGTGCGACGTCGACCTCGCGTCTCCCGTCGTGCAGGAGGCGATCAACCACGGCCTGCTCTCGGTGGCGCCCTGCATCGGCACCGACCAGATGGGGCCGAAGCGCTTCGGCGCGAAGGGCAAGCTCGCCTTCAGCTTCGGCAACGTCGCGCAGGACGAGGGCTCCGCGATGGCCGAGGTAGCCTGGAAGCACGGCTGGAAGACCGCCGACCTCGCCAAGGACACCTCGATCGTCTACTTCAAGGCGGTCGTGAGCGCGTTCAAGGCGCGCTTCAAGCAGCTCGGCGGCAAGATCAAGTACGAGACGACGTACCGCAGCCTCGGCGGCAACGACGTTCAGAACGCCGTCACCGGGATCAATGCCCACAAGGCCGCGGTCGTCGTCACGTCGACGGCGGGCGCCTTCGGGGCACTCGGTCCCTTCATCACGGGCATGCGGACGGCGCACAACAAGACGCCGGTCCTCAATTCGTGGGCCGGTGACGGAACGTACTGGGTCGGCGGCCTCAATCCGAAGGTGACGAACTACTGGTTCGTGACGTACGCGAACGCGTTCGGGCACGATCCGAACCCGGCCGTCAACAAGCTGGCGAAGCAGATCAAGGCCTTCACCGGGGGCTTCGTCACCGGGCCGGCTGCGATCGACGGCATCGTCACTGCGATCAAGCGGGCCAACGGGTCGCTCGTCGGCTCGAAGCTCGCGGCCGTGATGCAGAAGTTCCACAACGTCAAGACGCTGTCGGGCAACGTCAGCTTCTCGAAGAAGTACCACTCGGTCTTCGGGCGCCAGTACCGCGTGATCGAGATCAACAACAACAAGCCGATCGAGAAGGGCCTGATCCGGGCGAAGAAGGTTCCGAACAGCCCGGACTCGTAGGGCTTGACGGCGGCGGCTCAGCAGAAGGGGAGGCCCGGAGCATCGCTTCGGGCCTCCTCCGTGTCGCGCTCGTTCGCAGGCGTCGCGGCGTTGCGCGACGTCTCGCTCGAGTTGGGGCGCGGTGAGGTCGTCGGCCTGATCGGGCCCAATGGAGCCGGCAAGTCGACGCTCGTCAACGTCCTCAGCGGCTTCGACCGCCCTACGCAGGGTCGGGTGCTGTTGGAGGATCGTGACGTGACGGGCTGGTCGGCGCACCGTCGCGGCAGGCACGGCCTCGCCCGCACCTTCCAGCACAGCCACGCCTTCCGCGGACTCACGGTGCGGGAGAACGTCGAAGTGTCGGCCCTCGGCGTGGGCGCGTCGGGCCGGCAGGCGTCCCGACGCGCCCAGCAGCTGCTCGGGCTGCTCGACCTCGGCGCCTACGCGGACCGTCCGGCGTCCGACCTGTCGCACGGCGACGAGCGGCGGCTCGGGGTCGCGCGGGCGCTGGCGACTGAGCCGCGATTCGTGCTCATGGACGAGCCCGCGGCGGGCCTACCCGAGGCGGAGATACCGCGCTTCGCCCTCGCGGTCGGCGCGGTCCGCGAGCGTGGCGCCGGTGTACTGCTGGTCGACCACAACGTCGCGCTCGTGCTCGACGTCTGCGAGCGGATCCACGTGCTCGACCAGGGGACGACGCTCGCGGAGGGGACACCGACGGAGATCCGCGCGGACCTCGGCGTCGCAGCGGCCTACCTCGGCGAGAGCGCGGCGGCCGAGGAGCCCGCATGACCGCCTTGACGCTCGAGAGGCTCTCCGTCCGCTACGCAGCGGTCGATGCAGTGCGGGGGCTGTCGCTCGAGGTGAACCCGGGCCAGATCGTCGGCCTGATCGGGCCGAACGGGGCGGGGAAGTCGTCGACGCTGCACGCGATCATGGGCTCGGCTCCGATCGCAGGGGGCGACGTACTGTTCGGGGGACGGTCGCTCCAGGGGCGGCGGCCGGAGGACGTGGCGCGTGCCGGCATCGCACTGGTACCCGAGGGGCGCCGCATCTTCGGCGAGCTCACCGTCGAGGAGAACCTGCGCCTGGGGCTTGCCGGCCGGCGAAAGGGCAGCAATGGCAACGGCCTGGCGCGGGCGTACGAGCTCTTTCCGGTCCTGCAGGAGTTCCGCTCCCGCCACGCAGGGGCGCTGTCCGGCGGCCAGCAGCAGCAGCTGGCGATCGGGCGTGCCCTCGCCGCCGAGCCGGCCGTGCTGTTGCTCGACGAGCCCTCGCTCGGCCTGGCGCCGAAGATCGTCGACGTCGTCTTCGAGGCGCTGGCCCAGATCAGGGAAGACGGCCTCGCAGTCCTCCTCGTCGAGCAGCGGGCCCAGCGAACGGTCGCCCTCGCCGACCACTCCTACGTGCTCGCCAACGGCGAGCTCCGTCTCACTCTCGGCCCGGCGGACGCGGGCGACACAGACCGGCTCGTCGCCGCCTACCTCGCATGACGCTCGCATTCCTCAACCTCTCGTGGCCGGTGTTCGCGGATGCGCTCGCGCTCGGCAGCGTCTACGCCCTGATGGCGGTCGGCATCGGACTCGTCTTCGGGGTGCTCCGCCTCGTCAACTTCGCCTACGGCCAGCTGATGATGGGCGGCGCCTTCGCGCTCGCCTTCGGGTCGCAGTGGGGGTGGACGAACTGGGAGTCGATCCTCTTCTGCTTCGCCGTCGTGGTGGCGCTCTCGCTGCTCATGGACAGGCTCGTCTTCAGGCCGCTGAGAGGGCATTCGCCTGCGGTGATGCTCGTCGCGACGTTCGCCGTCGCGTTCATCCTCCAGAATGTCGCGCTCATCGCCTTCGGGTCGCTGGGCAAGACCGCCGGCGCACTCGCCCAGCTCCAGGCGCCCTGGGACATCTTCGGCGTGGAGATCCGCAAGATCGCCCTCATCGCGATCGTGACCGCGGCCGTGTGCCTCGCCCTCCTCCAGTTGCTGCTCACGCGGACCTCCGTGGGCCTGCACATGCGCGCGGCGTCGATGGACTTTCGCACGGCCCGGATGCTCGGGGTGCGGGCGAACCGCGTGATCACCGGCGCGGTGCTGATCTCCGGGCTCCTCGCCGGGGTCGCCGCCGTGATGCTCTCCGTGCAGCAGACCCAGGTCACGAGCACGTTTGCGCTGCCGGAGACGATCTACGTGCTGATGGGAGTCGTGGTCGGCGGCCTCAACCGGCCGATTCCGGCCACGCTCGGCGGCTTCTCGATCGGCTTCGCCTTCGGTCTGCTCGGCGGGACCCTGCCCACGAACCAGAGCCAGTACCTGCCGAGTTTCGTCTTCGCCGGGGTGATCGTGGTGCTCCTGCTGCGGCCGGACGGGCTGTTCACACGCGCGACCGGGGCGGCGGAGCGCGTATGACCCAGGTGCGGAGGATCCCGGAGTTGCTCGTGCCCGCGCTGCTGATCCTCGCGACCGCATGGATCGGCCTCGAGGTCTCGATCTACCTCCAGGCGTACTTCCTCGACACGCTCGTCAAGGTCGCGATCGTCGTCGCCCTCTACGTGTTCATCGGCAATTCCGGCGTCCTCTCGTTCGGGACGATCAGCTTTGTCGCTCTCGGGGCGTGGACGGCCGGAGTCCTCACGGTGCCGACGGAGCAGAAGCGGTTCACGATGCCCGGCCTCGCCCACTTCCTCGTCACGACGACCGTCGGGAACTACGTCTCGCTCTTGCTTGCGGCGGCGGTGGGCGCCATGGCCGCCCTCGCGGTCGGCCTGCCCCTGATGCGGCTCTCGGGCCTGGCCGCCGGCATCGCGACCTTCGCGGTGCTCGGGATCACCTACAACGTGCTCACGTACGAGCAGAAGATCGGGCCGGGACAGAACGCCTTCTCCGGCGTGCCGCAGACCACCGGGATCTGGCAGGCTGCCATCGCGGGCCTCATCTGCGCGACCGCCGCCTACGTCTACCAGCGCACGCGCTTCGGCCGGATGCTGCGCGCGACCCGGGAGGACCCTGCGGCTGCGACGGCCGCGGGGATCTCGATCTACCGGCAGCGGCTGCTCGCCTTCACGCTCTCCGGGGCACTCGCAGGGTTCGCCGGCGGGATCTACGTCCACCTGCAGCCGCTGCAGGTGAACGGGCTGTACCTCGATCTCACCTTCATCACGCTCGCGATGCTCGTCGTCGGCGGCTCCGGCAGCCTGCTCGGTGCGGTTGTCGGCGCGCTGGTGCTGAACGGCATCTACTCCTTCTTTCGTGCCGCGACGAACACGGTGGACGTCTTCGGCTGGCACCTGAAGGTGCCGGCCGGAACGGCCGAGATCGTGCTCGGCGTGCTGATGGCGGTCGTCCTGATCCTGCGGCCGAACGGCATCACCGGCGGCCGCGAGCTCTCCCTGCCACGGCGGCGCCGCCCCGTGGCCGACCTCGAGAAAGCGAGGGCCACGACATGAGGTTCAGCATCTACAGCGAGGTTCAGAGCTGGCCCGGGAAGTCGTACGACCGGCTCTACGGGGAGGTGCTCGAGCAGATCGAGAACGCCGACCGGCTCGGCTACGACTGCTTCGCCGCGGTCGAGCATCTCTTCTTCCCGAAGTTCTCCGCCTCCGCCAACGTGTTCGGGCTGTTCGGGATGGCTGCTGCGCGCACGAGGAGTATCAACTTCCGGACGATGCTCCACATCCTCCCGTACCACAACCCGCTCGTCCTCGCGGCCCAGATCCACGAGTTCTCGCTGCTCACCGGCGGCCGCTACGAGTTCGGCGTGGGTCGCGGCCACGGCTGGATCCCTCTGCCGGCCGGGATGCCGCTCGACGAGACGTCGCGGCCGCGCTACGAGGAGGCGCTCGACCTGTTCGTCGCGGCGCTGCACAACGACGTCGTGAGCTTCGAGGGCGAGTACTGGAACGTGAAGGACAGCCAGGTCGTCCCGTTCAGCGGGCACCGGTTCCGCGTCGTGCTGGGTGGCACGTCCGACCGCACGTACGACCTCGCGGCGAAGCACGGCTGGTCGGTCGCGGTGCCGCCGCTCCTCCCGTACGCCGCGCTCTCCGAGCAGCTCGACCTCTACCGTGCGAAGTGCGCGGAGTACGGGACGACGCCGGACATCATCTGGATCCACGCGTGCTACATCGACGACGACGCCGACCTCGCGCGGCGGGAGGCGGAGCGGCACATGCGCGGCTTCCTCGAGGGCAACGCGTCACCGCTCACCGAGCACCCGGTGCCACCGGCCGACGCGCTGAACGCCGCAGGCTACGGCTTCTACGCCTCCGGGATCATGGAGAAGCTCGCCGCGACGCCCTACGACGAGATGATCGCCGGCGACATCGTCTGGGTCGGCACGCCCGACGACGTGATCGAGCGGATCCGCGAGACGATCGAGGTCTGCGAGGGGCTGACCGAGATCGCGATCACGACCAACCCCGGCGGCGTCGAGCACTGGAAGGCGATCAAGACGCAGGAGCTCTTCGCCGAGCACGTCGTCCCGGTGATCCAGCGCGAGACCGGGGCGGTCGCGGTCGAGGCGTGACGAGGGTCGTCGTCGCCGGAGCCGGCTCGATCGGCTCCCTGCTCGCGGCGCACCTCGCGCAGGTCGCCGACGTAACCGTGTTGACGCGGCGGGAGGAGCACGCCGCCGCGCTGCGCGAGCAGGGGCTTCGCGTGTCGGGGCGCAGCGACTTCACGGCGCGGCTCGACGCGACCGCGGATCCCGCGGCGCTCCCGGCCGACGCCGAGCTTGCGGTCCTCGCGTGCAAGAGCCCCGGCCTCGAGCCGCTCGCCGCGCGGCTTGAGGGGACGCTCGCGGGAGCGACGGTGATGACGATCCAGAACGGGCTCGGGGCGGAGGAGATCGTCGCGGCTCACGGCGACTGGCCGCTCCTCTCGGCGGTCACGTTCATGAGCGGTACGCGCCATGGCGACACGCACGTCGAGTACGTCCTCGACACCGCCACCTGGATCGGCCCCTATCGCCGCACCACGGAGGCGGACGCGCGCCGGGTCGCCGCGCTGATCGAGGCGGGAGGCCTCAGGGCCGAGGGCTTCCCGGATCTGCGGCCCGCGCAGTGGTCGAAGCTGATCTTCAACGCCACGGTGAACGCTGTCGCCGCGCTGACGGGGCTCCCTCACGACTTCCACTTCGCGCAGACCGAGGAGCCGTCCGACCTGGGGCACCTGGTGCGCGGCCTCGTCGACGAGGGGAAGGCCGTCGCCGCGGCGGCCCGCATCGAGCTGCACGACGACCCCTGGGAGATGAACGTCCTCGCGACGCAGCGCGGCCATCGCCACTTCCCCTCGATGCTCGAGGACGTCGAGGCGCGGCGGCCGACCGAGGTCGAGCTGATAAACGGCGCCCTCGTGCGGGAGGCCGAGCGCCGCGGCGTGCCGGTGCCGCTCCAGACGGCGCTCTATAGGCTCGTCAGGGCGAGGGAGGCGAGCTACTCGGAGTGAGGATCTGCGTCGTGGGGTGTGGTGCCGTGGGGTCGCTGTTCGCGGCGAACCTGTCGCTGCTCGAGGATGTCGAGGTCTGGGCGTTCGACCTGAACGAGCTGCACATGGCCGCGGTCAACCGCGACGGCCTGCGGCTCTCGGGCGCCGGCGATGTCGTGGGCCGCCCGCGCGCGACGAGCGACGCCTCGGCGATCCCGCCGTGCGACTTCGGGATTGTGGCGACGAAGGCGATGCACACCGAGCCGGCGATCGCGGCAACGGCTCATGCGTTCGCGGACGGCTACGTCGCGACCGTGCAGAACGGGCTCGGCAACGAGGAGACGATCGCCGCGCACGTCGAGCGCGTGATCCGCGGCACGACCTTTCCGGCGGGGAAACTGCTGGAGCCGGGCCACGTGCAGTGGGACGTGAAGGGCGACACGACGTTCGGCCCGTACGACGAGCGGACGCCGCTCGCCGAGGTGGGGCGTCTCGCCGACGCGTGCACGCGGGCGGGGATGCCGGCGGACGCCGTCGAAGACGCGCGTGGGCCTCAGTGGCGCAAGGTCATCTTCAACTCGTCGACCAACCCGATCGGCGCGCTCACCGGCCTCACGCACGGCCGGGTCTGCGAGCGGCCCGACCTGCGCTCGCTCGTCACGGACCTGGTGGACGAGGGGAAGTCGGTCGCCGCGGCGCAGGGAATCGAGCTCGACGCCGATCCCGAGGACCTGATCGATCACGCCGCCAAGCCCGAGGTCGCCTACGGCCACAAGGCGTCGATGCTCCAGGACGTGGAGGCGCGGCGGCCGACGGAGGTCGACTATCTCAACGGCGGCATCGTGCGCTTCGGCGCCGAGCACGGCGTCCCCACGCCGCTCAATGCCGCGATCCAGGCGCTCGTGAAAGGAGTGGAGGCTTCGTGGACCCAGAGCTGACCGCCCGGCACGCGCGGGTGCGCGACGCACTCGAGCGGGACGGGCTCGACGCCGCGCTCGTCTGCGGCTCCGAGTACACCGGCTTCGAGGGCGCCGTCACCTACCTCTCGGGCTTCCAGATCGTCCACCGCTACGCCTACGTCCACGTGCCGCGGGACGGCGAGCCCGCGATCGTCTTCCCGGCCGAGGCGCGCTACGTCGGCGAGCACGGCGACTCCCAGATCGCCGACCAGGTCTTCGCCGATCGGCCCGGCGAGTGGCTCGCCGACAGGCTGCGCGGGCAGCGGGTCGGGGTCTACGGCCTCGACTACGTGGCGACGGTGCGCGACTACGCGGCGCTCGCCGACGCGGTCGAGCTCGTCCCGTGGGACGAGCAGTTCGATCTCGTGCTCGCGGTCAAGTCCGAGGCCGAGCTCGCGTCGGTGCGCGAGAGCGTCGCGATCAACGCCGCGGGCTTCCACGCCTTCCGCGAGGCGTGGGCGCCGGGCCGGACGGCGGCGGAGGTGCTCGCCCCGGCCGAGCGGCTCTTCGTCGAGCGCGGCTGCGGGCGGCTGACGATGAACATGGTGCTCGTCGGGGCCGAGTTCGCGATCGCGCGCAGCGACACCATCTTCGGCGAGTTCACGATCCCCTCCCTCGAGATCGCCGGTCCGGGCGGCCACTGGGTCGAGGTCTCGCGCGCACTCGGCACGCCGAGCGCCGAGGTGCAGAAGATGCTCGAGGCATACGAGGAGTACTACGAGGTCGCGCAGACGGCGCTGCGCGCGGGTGCGACGGCGCACGACGTCCACCGCGCGGTCTCCGCCGGCTTCACGCGGCGCGGCTACCACCTCGGCCACGTGACGGGCCACTCGATCGGCATGACGATGATCGAGCATCCGAAGATCGGCGAGGGCATCGAGACGGAGCTCGCCGCGAACATGGTCTTCTCCATGCATCCCCACGCGATCGCGGCCGATGGCCGAGAATGCCTCTACATGCAGGACACGTGGCTCGTGACGGAGGACGGCGGCGTTCCACTCGCCGGATTGGAGATGCGCATCTGGTGAGCGCGCCCAACGCCGACGAGTTCCAGCCGATCCTGCCGGGCGAGGGTGCGAGCGACTACGAGCGCTACCTCCGCACCGACGAGCTGCTCGCGCTCCAGAAGGGGCCCGACGAGTGGGTCCACCGCGACGAGCTCCTCTTCCAGACGGTCCACCAGTCGTCGGAGCTGTGGCTCAAGCACGCGTGGACGGAGGTGGAGGAGGCGACGCGGCTGATCGAGGAGCGCGACGTGCCCGCGGCGCTGAGGCTGCTCGGGCGCGCGAACCACGCCATCCGCTACGTCACCTCGTTCCTCGAGCACCTCGAGCTGATGTCGCCGTGGGAGTACCAGGAGGTACGGCGGGTGCTCGGGCACGGCTCTGGCTTCGACTCGCCCGGCTTCCGCGGTATCCGCAACGTCTCGCCCGGGCTCTACGCCGCGTTTGACGCGCTGCGCCGCGAGCGCGGGCTGTCGCTGCTCGAGGTGTACACGCAGGGCCGCGAGCACGAGGATCTGTACCAGCTTGCGGAGGCCCTGATCGACTGGGACGAGCAGGTCGGTGTCTGGCGCTTCCGGCACGTGAAGATGGTCGGCCGCGTGATCGGGGAGGACGTGGTCGGCACGCAGGGCACTCCGGTCGAGCTGCTCGCGGGCCTGATCAAGCACAAGATGTTCCCGGAGCTCTGGACGGTGCGCACCGACCTGACCGAGCTGGCCAAGGAGAGCGACCCGACCTGATCCCGCTCGAGGAGATCCGCCGGGCGCGCGAGCGGATCGGCGACTCGGTACAGCCGTCGCCGCTCGCCCGGTACGACGAGCGCATCTGGCTCAAGCTCGAGAACCTGCATCCGATCGGGTGCTTCAAGCTGCGGGGCGCGCTGAGCAAGGTGCGCTCCGAGCCGGAGGCGCGCGACCTCGTCACCGCGAGCGCCGGCAACATGGCGCAGGGCGTCGCGTGGGCCGCGCGCGAGGTCGGGGTGCGCGCGACGATCGTCGTCCCCGAGACGGCGCCGCGCACGAAGCTCGACGCCGCCGAGCGCCTCGGTGCGCGTGTCGTCCCGGTGCCGTACGAGGAGTGGTGGCAGGCGATGGTCGAACGCGGGCGGGACGGAATCGACGGGCTCTTCGTCCATCCCACAGACGACCCGGCGGTGATGGCCGGCAACGGGACGATCGGTCTCGAGGTCTGCGAGGAGCTCGAGTCGTTCGACACCGTGATCGTGCCCTGGGGCGGCGGCGGCCTGACCCTGGGAATCGCGAGCGCGGTCAAGGCCCTGCGGCCGGGCACGCGGATCGTCGCCGCCGAGCCGGCGACCGGAGCGCCGCTCACCGCCGCATTTGCAGCGGGCTCGCCCACCGAGATCGAGTTCGAGCGCTCGTTCGTCGACGGCGCCGGCGGCCCGGCCCTCCTGCCGGGGATGTGGGACAAGGCCGCAGAGCTGGTCGACGAGGCCGTGGCCGTGCCGCTCGGGGAGGTGGAGGAGGCGATCCGCCTCCTTGCCACACGCGCCCACGTCGTCGCCGAAGGTGCCGGTGCCCTTCCGCTCGCGGTCGCGCTGCAGCGCGACGACCGCTGCGTCTGCATCGTCAGCGGCGGGAATATCGACCCGGACGTCCTCGCCGGGATCCTCAGTCCGGCAGCAGTGGCATAGAGAAGCCGGGATCGCGACCGAGCAGGACGGCGCGCGTGATCGACCCGCTGCCGTAGCGATCCCGGATCGCATCGACCGTTGCGTCCAGCGCCTCCTCCGGCCCGAGGAGCAGCTGGCGAGTCCGCGCGTCCTCGAGCATCGCGACCGAGCAGCCCACGAGCGTGAGGCCGCGCCGCTCGATCAGCGGCGTCGAGGTCGCGAGAAGCGCTCGCGCCGTGACGAGGATCACTTGCGTGCTCGCGGTCGCGAAGGGCAGCGTGTGCGAGCGGGTCGCGCGCTCGAAGTCGCCGAACCGGAGCCGCAGCACGACCGTCCGGCCGACGCGCCGCGCCGTCCGCATGCGCCTCGTGATCCGGTCGACGATCCCGACGAGCGTCGCGTCGATCGACTCCGGCGAGTGACGCCCGCGCCCGAGCGCGCGCTGCGATCCGATCGAGCCACGCCGCCGGCCGGGTTCCACCCGCCGGAAGTCATGGTTATGGGCAAGCGCGTTCAGCTGCCGGCCGGCCGCCCGGCCGAGCATCGCGACGAGCGTGGGCTCCGAGAGCGCGGCGAGCTCGCCGACCGTGCGCACATGCCACGCTTGCAGCCGCCGCGCGGTCGCCGGCCCGACGCCCCAAACGCACTCGACCGGCAACGGGTGCAGGAACTCGAGCTCGCGGTCGGGCGGTACGGCGATCAGCCCGTCCGGCTTTGCGACGCCGCTGGCCACCTTCGCGAGGAACTTCGTCCGCGCGACGCCGACGGTGACGGGAAGCCCGACGCGCTCCCGCACCGCTGCGCGCAGCCGGACGGCGATCTCGACCGGCGTGCCTGCGATCCGCTCCATCCCGCGCACGTCGAGGAACGCCTCGTCGATCGAGAGCCCCTCGACGACGGGCGACGCGTCCTCGAACACGGCGAACATCGCCCGGCTCGCCTCGGTGTACGCCGAGAAGCGCGGCGGGACGACGACCGCGTCGGGGCAGAGGCG
>DATEPQ010000089.1:0-14450 GCA_035273125.1 Gaiellaceae bacterium | reverse complement strand
GCAGCACTTCGCGAGCCGGACGAGGACGTCCTCGACGCCGATCACGTTGATGCCGTAGCTGTCGCTGCCGGCGGCCTCCCGCGCCCGCGGCTTCTTGACGGGCACCTGCTCCTCGGCGACCTCGCCGACCTTGAGCTGCTGGAGGACCTTGTCGACGATCCTGGAGGCGGTGAGCTTCCCGGAGCCGAGCGCGACGTAGAAGTCCTCGGCCTTCTTGTAGCCGGACTCCCTGATCACGCCGGCGAGCACGGCCGAGCCGGAGAGCTTCTTGTAGGGGAGGTTCTGGGCCTTGAGCGAGTTCTCGAGCGCCTCGCGGCCCTTCGCCTCGAGGTCCTCCTTCTGCTCGCGCGAGAAGAACTGGCGGATCTTGTTGCGCGCGCGCGACGAGGCGACGAGCGAGAGCCAGTCGCGGGAGGGGCCGCGTGCGGCCGACTTGCCCGTGAGGATCTCGACCCGGTCGCCGCTGCGGAGCCGGTAGTGGAGTGGGACGATCCGCCCGTTCACCTTCGCGCCGACGGTCCGGTGGCCGACGTCCGTGTGGACGGCATAGGCGAAATCGATCGGGGTGGCGCCGGCGGGCAGCGTCTTCACCTCGTCCTTCGGCGTGAAGACGAAGACCTCCTCGTCGAAGAGGTCGGTGCGGAAGCTCTTCACGAACTCGCGCGCGTCGGACTCGTCCGCGTTGATGTCCATGAGCTGCCGCACCCAGGCGTTCCACTCCTCGGCGGCGTGCTTGGAGCGGCGCCCGTCCCGCACATAGGCCCAGTGCGCGGCGACTCCGAGTTCGGCGGTCTCGTGCATCTCGCGGGTGCGAACCTGGATCTCGAGCGGGCGTCCCTCCGGTCCGATCACGGTCGTGTGGAGGGAGCGGTAGCCGTTGAACTTCGGCATCGCGATGTAGTCCTTGAAGCGGCCGGGCATCGGCTTCCAGAGTGAGTGGATGAGGCCGAGCGCGCCGTAACAGTCGCGCGTTCCCTCCTCGCCCTCGCGCTCGACGATCACGCGCATTGCGGTGAGGTCGTAGATCTCGTTGAACTCGCGGCCCTTGCGGGCCATCTTGTCGTAGATCGAGTAGAAGTGCTTCGCGCGGCCGGAGATGTCGACCGGAATGTCGACCTTGTCGAGCTCGCGCCGCAGCACGTCGGCTGCCTCGGCGACCTGGCCTTCGCGGTCGGCTCGCCGCTCGGCGACCATCGTCTTGATCTCCGTGTACTTGCGGGGATGGAGCGTCTGGAAGGCGAGGTCCTCGAGCTCCCACTTGAGCGCGTGGATGCCGAGCCGGTGCGCCAGCGGCGCGTAGACCTCGAGCGCCTCGCGCGACTTCTGAATCTGCTTCTGCTTGCCGAGATACTCGATGGTGCGGAGGTTGTGGAGGCGGTCGGCGAGCTTGACGAGGATGACGCGGACATCCTCGGCCATCGCGACGACCATCTTGCGGTAGTTCTCGGCCTCCGCCTGCTCGCGGGTCTGGAACTGGACGCGGGTCAGCTTCGTGACACCGTCGACGAGCGCGGCGATCTCGTCGCCGAACTCATCCCGTAGCGTGTCGAGCTCGACGCCGGTGTCCTCCACGACGTCGTGGAGCAGCGCGGCGGCGATGGTCTGCTCGTCGAGGCGCAGGCCGGCACAGATCGAGGCGACGCCGGCCGGATGGGTGATGAACGGCTCACCCGAGCGGCGCTGCTGTCCCTCGTGCGCGGCGGCGGCAAAGCGGAACGCGCGCGTGACGAGCCCGACGTCGACGTCCGTGCGCTGTGCGGCAAGCTCGGCGAGCAGCCCTTCGAGAAGCTCCTCGTGCCTTTCACCTGCCTGCAGCGTCGTCACTGTCTCAGTGTACTCCCGGGTTTCGGCGCGACCCTCTGCGGGAGGAACGGCCGGTGAGTGATCGAAGTGACGCGTTCCATGCCTGGTTTTCGCCGCTACTGGAGGCGCCGGAGCATCCTTCGCCTCGCCCGCGCGCTCGCGCTCTCGCTGAACTCGCGCTAGTCGAGCGCCGCGCTGGAGACCGGCCCGCCGGCGCGTTCGGGTCGAATCACGCGGCTGCCGCGAGCGGCGTCTCCGCCGCGAGCAGGTCGCGAAAGCGCGCCGACTCGAGCAGCTCGCGACGAGGGCCGCCCTCGACGAGGCCGAGCTCGGCGAAGATCGCCCGCGCCTCGGCGTCCCGCGTCGCCTCGGGCTTCTGCCACTCGGCCGCGAGCCAGGCGCGTAGCTCGCGGTAACGCGGAGCGGCGGCGAAGATCCGCCGGACGAGGAGCTGCGGCGCGACGGTCCCGTTCCAGTGGTTCTCCTCGAGTCGGAAGGCAACGTCGTAGACCGCGTCGGGCCGGAACCCTTCCAGCCTCGAGCCCTGCCCGAACGCGATCGCGCTGCCTGCATCCCTCCCCTCGCGCCGGACGCGGAAGCGAAGGTGCTTGCCGTCCCCGACTGTCGCGAGCTCGGCGAGCCCGCACCCCGCAGCGAGCAGAGTCGGCGCCGGATTCCCAAGCCCGAACGGCGCGAGCTGCCGGAGCTCCGCGCAGAGGTCGAGCGAGAGGTCCGCTCCGCGCGCAATGACGGCGTCGATCGGCGTCACGGGCTCGAGGTCTTCCTCGCCGAGCACGGAGGCGGCCTGCTCCGCGAACGCCGCGGCGAAGGCGGCGACGTTCTCCTCCGCGATGGACAGGCCCGCGGCGGCCCGGTGGCCGCCCCACCGGCCGAGCAGGTCGGAGCACGCCCCGAGCGCGCCGTGCAGGTCGAACGCGGGTATCGAGCGGCCGGAGCCCTTCCAGTCGCCTTCCGTCCCTGCGATGAGCACGACGGGGCGGCGGTAACGCTCGACGAGCCGGGAGGCGACGATGCCGATCACGCCCTCGTGCCAGTCGGCGCCCGCGACGGCGTAGGCCCGGCGGGCGCGGTGTTCCGGGGGCCATGCCTCGACCTGGGCGACGGCCTCGCGGAGGATCCGGCCCTCGACGGCCTGGCGCTCGCGGTTCAGCTCCTCCAGCGATGCGGCGAGCCGGCGGGCTTCCACCTCGTCGTCGGTGAGGAGCAGCTCGAGAGCTTCGCGCGGATGTCCCAGGCGACCGGCGGCATTCAGGCGGGGCGCGAGGCGGAAGCCGACGGCGCCGGCGTCGACCGAAGCCGGGTCGACGCCGGCGCTCTGCATGAGCGCGCGAAGGCCGGGCTTGGCCGTGCGGGCGAGGGCGCGCAGGCCCGCAATGGCGAGCGACCTGTTCTCGTCGACGAGTGGAACGACGTCGGCGATCGTCGCGAGGGCCACGAGGTCGAGGTGACGGCGCGGGATCTCGGAGTCCACACCGAAGAGCGCCTGGCCCAGCTTGTAGACGACGCCGGTGCCGCAGAGCTCGGGAAACGGGTACTCGGAGGGTCGCGTCGCAACTATGGGACAGTCGGGCAGCGTCTCGCCAGGTCGGTGATGGTCGGTGACCACAACGTCGAGGCCCCGCTCCTTCGCCGCGGCCACCTCGGCGGCCGCGGTGATCCCGCAGTCGACGGTGAGGACGAGCCCACAGCCCTCATCCGCGAGCCGGGCCAGGGTCTCGCTGCGGACGCCGTAGCCCTCGTCGAAGCGACTCGGCAGATGCCAGTCGGCGTCCGCACCGAGCTCGCGCAGCAGCAGAACGGCGAGCGTGGTGGCGGCGATCCCGTCGACGTCGTAGTCGCCGTGAACGCAGATCCGCTTGCCCTCATCCACGGCTTTACGGATCCGAGCGCAAGCGGCTTCCATTTCGCCGAGCAGGAAGGGGTCGTGCGGCGGCTGCTCGCCCTCGAGAAAACGGCGTGCAACTTCGGGATCGGAGTAGCCGCGCCTGACGAGCACGGCGGCCGTGACCTCGGAGATCCCGAGCCCGCGCACGAGCTCCGCCTGGGCGGCAGGTGGGCAATCGGCGAGTGTCCAGGTGCCTTCGTGCATGTGCAGCCAAGCTACGGGGACGGGCGGACGGAATCGGCCCGGCCACCTGGCCGAACGAGACAGCTGGATCCGAGTTGCGTGGCTTCCGCGACACAACCGCGACGAAGGCGTCACCGGCGAAGCGGCACGCTTCACCGGTCCCCGGGCGGGTGGGGGTTCGGGATGGAGTAGAAGAGGCCATGGCCGCGCCGCCCGCGGAGGAGCTTCGACGCCAGTTCCTCCTCGACCCGGGGATCGCCTTCCTCAATCACGGGTCCTTCGGCGCGTGCCCCCGGCCGGTGTTCGAGCGCTACCAGGCCTGGCAGCGCGAGCTGGAAGCGGACCCCGTCGACTTCCTCGACCGCCGCCTGGCCGACTTACTCGCCGCCGCGCGAGCGGCACTCGCGGCGTACGTCGGCTGCTCGGTACAGGATCTCGCCTTCGTCCAGAACGCCACGACCGGCGTGAACCTCGCCGCGCGCTCGATCGTGCTGGGTCCCGGCGACGATGTGCTCACCACCGACCTCGAGTACGGCGCCTGTGACCTCGCCTGGGAATGGGTCTGCCGCCGCGCCGGGGCACGGTACGTCAGGGCGCCGATTCCGCTGCCGCTCAGCGACCCGACCGTGGTCGTCGACACGCTCTTCGCGGCCGCGGGTGAGCGCACGCGCGCCGTCTGCATCAGCCACATCACTTCCTCGACCGGACTTGTCCTGCCGATCGAGGAGATCGTTGCTCGCGCCCGCTCGCTCGGCCTCGTCACGATCGTCGACGGAGCCCACGCGCCCGGCCAGGTGCCGCTGAGCATCGCCGCCCTGGGCGCCGACTATTACGCGGGCAATGCCCACAAATGGCTCGGGGCTCCCAAGGGAGCCGGCTTCCTCCACGTGCGACCCGAACATCAGGATCGCGTGGACGCGGCGATCGTCAGCTGGGGCTACGAAGAAGGAGCCTCGTTCGCAGAGCGGATCGAGCAGCAGGGCACGCGCGATCCCGCGGCCTGGCTCACCGTCCCGGACGCGATTCGCTTCCAGGCCGAGCGCGACTGGGACGCCGTCCGCGACCGCAGCCACCGCCTGGCTGGTGAAGTGCGCACCCAGCTCTGCGAGCTCCTACGCACCGAACCGCTGGCGCCGGAGTCGATGCTCGCCCAGATGGCCGCAGTCCGCCTCCCCCGGGCCATGCCCGGTCTGTCCGACCGACTGTTCGCGCACCACCGCATCGAGATCCCCGTGACCGGCCGGAAAGATGATCTGCTCCGCCTCTCCGTCGCCGGCTACACGACCCGCGAGGAGATAGACCGGCTGCTAGCCGCCCTCGCTCGGGAGCTTGACGCCGAGCACGGTCAGCACGACGAGTAGCCCCAGCCCGAGCAGCCAGTATGCGAGCACCCGCCGCGGATGACGCGACTCGCGCAGCGAGTTGAGCGCGATCTTCCCCCACAGCAACAGCAGACCGACTGCGGCAGCTCCGCCCACGACGATCACGGGCGCGAGATAGACCGCTTTCTCGAACGGCCACGACAGCACCCAGGCGGTCACCGCGACGAGCACGAGGACGCCCGCGAGCGCCGCGAGATAGCGGAATACCCGCATGTGGTCAGGGTACGCTGCCGCCGTGGAAGCGGCCGGCAACTACCACTCCGGCGACGACTACGTCGTCCAGTTTCTCGGCTACAGCTTCTCGTTCAGCAGCCAGGACTTCGAGGAGCGGGTCACCGCCGCCGCGGTCCGACTCGGGCTCGTGCCCGGCCCGGAGCTGGACGAGGACGAGACCGCCGACCTCGTCGAGCTCGTCGAGCGCGACGCGATCGAGACGCCGCGCAGCCCGCTCGGCGAGTACCTCGTCCGTCACTGGGACGCGCTCGCGCTCGTGCGCGGGGAGTCGCTCGTCTACTGGCTCAAGAAGCTGGTCTTCCGCGGAGCCTGGCTCGACCACCGCGTGAAGGAAGGTCTACTCGAGGTGGACTGGGACGATGAGCGGCAGGACTTCACGTTCGCCGACACGAACGGCGGCCGCGCGCTCCTTGAGCTCCTCCCCACCCCGAGCTGGCACGAGCTCCAGTACCGGAGGTGACCGTTCCACGCGGATACGCAGTCGTACTGCCGGCGTATCTGGCCGTCCTCCTTGCGCTCGATACGCAGGTCTCCTTCCGCGGGCAGCTCGCCCTCGGCGTGCTCACGTTCGCGGTCCTCGCGGCGGCGCTCCGGCCCCTCAGCACACTGGTGCGAGCGCAGGCGGTGGGCGTCGTGCTCTTCGCGACGCTCGGAGAGGTGACGGGCTCGCTCGTCTGGGGCGTCTACCACTACCGCCTGCACAACCTGCCGCTCTTCATCCCGCCCGCACACGGTCTCGTCTACCTCAGTGGTGTCGCGCTGACCCGGAGCATTCGCCCCCGCGTGGTCGTGCAGGCGGCGGCGGCCGGCGCAGCCGCCTGGGGGATCGCGGGGCTGACGCTGCTGCCACGCCTCGACGTCGCTGGCGCGGTCGGCGTGCCGTTGCTGCTCGTCTTCCTCTGGCGCTCGCGCTCGCGGGCCACGTACGCCGGCGTCTTCCTCGTCGTCGGGGCACTGGAGCTGTACGGGACGTCGATCGGGACATGGCGCTGGGCCGCCGCGCTGCCCGGCCTCGGGATCCCAGACGGGAACCCGCCGAGCGGCGTCGCGAGCGGTTACGTCTGGTTCGACGTGATGGCGTTGCTCGTCGCGCCGTGGCTCGCCTACGCGGCGGGCGGGACGCTGAACCCGAAGCGCTGGATTCGATCGTCCGGCGACTTGCTCAGCTCGATCCGCCGGAGGGAGCCGATCGGGACGATGAGCGCGTCCGGAGCGTCGTCCCGGGCGTCCGTGACGTAGAGCGTCACCATCCCGAAGCCGGGCTCGGGCTCGATCCGCTCGAGCACGAACCGCGACCGGTCGGCGAGCTCGACCTCGACGAGCGGCTTCTCGACGCCGTTCGCCTCGGCGAACGACGCGATCGCCTTGTGCAACCGCTCGACGAACGCTTCGTGCGGCGCCTCGGCGACCGGAGTCCAGAAATCGGGCACTCCCTGGACCCTAGCTTTCGGTTCCGCTCGACAGCGTCGGAGAGTGGCAGCCTCGCCTCGGCGTGCGTCTCGTCGCACCGACCAGACACGCCCGGTCCGGACATGTCCGGAACCTGGTTCCGGACATGTCCAAGGCGACCCACCGGGCCGCTGATCGAACGTCGCGGAGTGGCGGCCCGACGCCGATCTCGGGGCCGTCATGGCGCGGGAGGACGCGTCCCCTCCGGACACGGCCGGAACCTGGTTCCGGACGTGGCCGAAAGGGCCACGCACGGCCGAGAGGGATGGTCGTCCCCAAGGCGCGGATTGCCGCGCCGGACATGCCGGTGACGAGGAGCCGGCGCGCTCCGGCAGGCTAGAAGAGCCGCGCGTCCGTCGCGGGTTCGGGTGCTGCGCCGAGGTGGGCGCGGCCGAGGGCGGTGATCGTGCGGCCCCGCGGCGTGCGTTGGATGAAACCGAGCTGCAGGAGATACGGCTCGTAGACGTACTCGATCGTGTCCGGCTCCTCGCCGAGCGCCGCGGCAAGCGTGTTGAGGCCGACCGGGCCACCGCCGTATTTCTCTTCGATCGAGCGCAGCAACTCGCGGTCGAGCCGTTCGAGCCCGGCCTCGTCGACCTCGAGCAGGTCGAGCGCCTCCCGTGCGATGGCGGTCGTGATCACGCCCTGGTGCCGCACCTCGGCGACATCCCTGACCCGGCGCAGGATCCGGTTGCCGACGCGCGGCGTACCGCGCGCGCGGCCCGCGATCTCGTCGGCGGCGTCGTCCGCGATCTCGACGCCGAGGATTCCCGCGGAACGGCGGACGATCGCGGCGAGCTCGCCGTCCTCGTAGTAGTCGAGGCGGAAGGTGATCCCGAACCGGTCGCGCAGCGGCGAGGTGAGGAGCCCCGTGCGCGTCGTCGCCCCCACGAGCGTGAACGGCGGCAGGTCAAGCGTGAGCGTCCGCGCGGCCGTCCCCTGCCCCATCACGATGTCGAGCCGGAAGTCCTCGAGCGCCGGGTAGAGGATCTCCTCGGCCGCGCGGCTGAGGCGGTGGATCTCGTCGACGAAGACGACGTCGCGCGCCTCGACCGCGGTGAGGATCGCGGCGACGTCCTTCCGCTCGAGAGCAGGGCCCGCGACCGAGCGGATCCCGACGCCCAGCTCCTCGCGGATGATGTGCGCGAGGCTCGTCTTGCCGAGGCCCGGCGGGCCGACGAGGAGGACGTGGTCGAGCGCCTCGCCGCGTCCCTTCGCCGCGTCGAGCGCGATCGCGAGCTGCTCTTTGACCCGCCCCTGGCCGACGAACTCGTCGAGCCGGCGCGGCCGCAGGCTCTGCTCGACCTCCTCCTCGTCGTCGCGCAGGGTGGGCGTCAGGAACTGGGTCGCGCTCATGCGGCCTTCTTCAACGCGAGCCGGACTCGTTCCTCCGGCGGCAGCTCGGCGTCTACCTCGGAGAGAGCGCGCTCGGCGTCGAGCAGCGACCAGCCGAGCTCGACCAGCGCGTCGCGCGCGACGACGTGGTGCTCGCCGGAGCCGTCGGATGCGGGGACGAGGTCCGGATCGCCGAGCTTCTCCTTGAGCTCGAGCACGATCCGCTCGGCCGTCTTCTTTCCGATGCCGGGGATCGCCTGGAAACGAGCAGAGTCGCCACGCACGATCGCGCGGCGCAGGTCGGCGACCGGGGAGCCGGAGACGATCGCGAGCGCGACCTTCGGGCCGACGCCGCTCACGGCGAGGAGCTGGACGAAGAGCTCGCGCTCGCTCCGGTCGGCGAAGCCGTAGAGCTGAAGGACGTCCTCCCGCACGTGGAGATACGTCTCGACCGTGATCTCGTCGGCGGCATCGCCCTTCCGGATCGCGGTGGGCGTCGCGTGCACGAGGTAGCCCACGCCGCCGACGTCGAGCACGAGCCCGTCGGGCGTGTTGGCGACGGGCTTGCCGCGGAGGCGGGCGATCATGGCCGCAATCTACGCGCGGGAACGGACGTTCCCTCTAGCCCGCGGCCGCCCGCAGCAGCGGCGGCGCAAGCGCGTGGCAGATCGCGACGGCGAGCGCGTCGGCTGCGTGGTGCGGCTTCGGCTCGTCGGGGAGTGAGAGGATCATCTTCACCATCCGCTGCATCTGCGTCTTCTCGGCGCGGCCGTAGCCACAGATCGCCTGCTTGACGCTGGCGGGCGCGTACTCGCGGCAATCGACTCCCGCGTTGGCGGCCGCGACGAGCACGGCGCCGCGTGCCTGCCCGACGGAGAGTGCGATGCGGGCGTCGGCGCCGACGTACGACTCCTCGAGGGCCACCGCATCCGGCGCGTGCTCGTTGATGAGCGCCGCGACCGCGTCGTGGATCGTCTTCAAACGGAGGACGGTGTCCTGCCCGGCCGGGGTCGACCAGCAGCCGTGCGCCACCTCCCTGAGGCGGCCTCCGCTTTCTTGGACGATTCCGTACCCGCAAGCAGCAGTCCCCGGATCGATGCCTACGACCTTCACGAAAGGAAGGTACGGACCGGATCGGACGAATCCTCTTACCTGGGACTCGGGTGGAGGCTGCGGGCGATCTGGAGCGCGGTGCGTCGGCCCTGCGGCGTACGAATCGTGATGAAGAGGCCGTGCTTTCTCAGGTAGCCGATCCGGAGTGTGGAGACTACCTGGGTGCCGACGGTGGTCAGACCGGTCTGGAGTTGAACCGAGCCGCCGGGGACACGGCTCCACGGAAATACGCGTGGTGCCCCCGGCACCTCGTAGACAGTGGTGAGACGGGTTGTCGAGCGTGGTTCCCATTGCGGCCCGTAAAGGTTGATCCGGGTCGGGAGGCTCGAGACGGATCCGTGCGCGGGCGGCCCGTAGACGAGCTCGAGCCCGTGAATCGGCTTGGGGTTGGGAGCGTCGTAGTGGAACCGGTGCTTGCTGCGGCGAATCGTGAAGGGCCTCACGGCGCGGAGTTCGAGGCCGGCCACCGTGGTCCCGGCCGTGAGCCAGGGCCCGCGGACGGCAGTCGGCCGCACGGAGGGATTCGCCGAACCGACCGCAAAGCCCGGAGCCAACTGTTGCCCGCTCGCCGGGGGTTGCGCTGGTCCGCGCCGCTTGAAGTCGGCCGGGTCGTAAGGGATCGCGGCGGCCGCCAGGATGCGTGTGTAGGAGTAGTGCTTCCCGCCGGGGAAGCGAAGGAGGAGAGGCCTGTAGCTCCGAGCATCGACGCCGACAGCTTCGGTTGCCTGCGGCCACGGACGGTGGTGGCGCCACGCCGGCAGTGCCGTTTGTCGCACTTGGAGCCAGGAGATGCGATGCCCGTCGAAGGTTCCCCGCCCCACGAGCTCGGCCTTCCCGGCCTTCAGCGCTGCCCGCAGGCCGGTGGCGACTCTGACGTAGAGATTCGTCACCGCAGCCGCCTCGCTGTTGGGCCGATAATGACTCGTCCAGAGCTGCTCGGAGACCACGCGACCGCCCCGGGTGAGCATGCCGTGATTCTTTCCGCTCTTGCGGTCGTCCCACGACTCGGCGCGGAACGTCTCGCTCCTCGCGTGACCGGTCTTCAGGTCGAGGTAGACGACGCTGGGCGGAGTTTCGGTCACGATGTGAATGACCGGCCGCCGTTCCACCGCGGCCAGGCCGGACCCGGATCCCGAGTGAAGTCCAAGAGCCGGTGCGGCTGCCGCAACGACGACGACGAGCGCGGCAAGGCTCATCCACCACCGCCGTCGCCGCGAACGCCGCCTGGCCTCCGCGATCAGCGGCTCGAGCGAGAACGGCAAGCTCTGAACGCGCCCCAGCATTGACGCCATTATCGCTAGCACCAGATGCTACGTCAAGACACGCCCAGGTCGGGACTGCCCGGCGACGCTGTCCGCTACTTCGTGACGATGCGCGTCGGGTTCGAAGTGGCAGTCGCGCGTCCGGCGCCGTTCGAGGCGGAGATCCGGACGCGTAGCCGGTGTCCCAGGTCCTTCCGGGTCAGCTTGTAGTCCCACTCCGCCCCGGCGTCGACCCGGAGACAAGAGCCGCTCGCGCAGCGCACCCGCTTCCCTGCGATCCGGACGCAGGCATTCCCCGTGGCCGAACAGCGCAGCCACCGGACGGTGAACGTGTCCGGCGAGTGGGTCCACCGGTCGCCTGTTTCGAAGACGCGCTGCCCGAGCTTGTGCGCGCCCTTGATCGACGGCCGGTGACGCGGGCCGGGAGGCGAGGCGGCGACGGGGCCGAGCGCATTCGAGACCGCGACCGCCGACCCCGTCTCGTTGGTGGCCGTCACGCCGGCCGCGAGAACATGGCCGACGTCCGCGGCGACCACGACGTAGGCCGCCGATGTCGCGCCCGCGATCCCGGTGCAGTTCGCAAAGTGCGCGTCGCAGCGCAACCACCGGTACGTGAGCGTGGCGTCCGTGCTCCAGCTCCCCCCGTCGGTCCGGAGCTGCTCCCCCACGCCCGCCGACCCGGTGGCCACGGGTGGAACCGTCGAGAAGGGCGCGCCGGTGGCGCCGCTCGCAGGCGCCGCTCCGAGCACGAGCGCGGTCAGGACGCCCAGAAGAGCAACCGGTACGACTGCCAGAGGACCCCGCCCAGCCACGAGGTGCATCTCCCCCTGAACGAGGATTTCGGAACGCGGCGGCGGCGGCGCTAGCCGGCGACGAGCTCGAGGACGCGCTCGGGGATGTCGAAGTTCGAGTAGACCTCCTGCACGTCGTCGTTCTCCTCGAGCTGGTCGATGAGGCGCAGGATCTTCTTCGCCTCGTTCTCGTCCTCGACGGAGATGGTCGTCTTCGGGAGCATCGTCAGCTCCGCCGACTCGATCTCGAAGCCTGCGCTCTCGAGCGCCTCGCGCACCGAGGCGAGCTCGGTGGCCGCGGAAAGCACCTGGAAGCTCGAGCCGTCGACGGAGACGTCGTCGGCGCCGCCCTCCGCCGCGGCGAGTGTTAGCTCGTCCTCGTCCGTGCCCTCCGCCGGCACGAGCACGAGGCCGCGCCGCTCGAACAGCCAGGCGACCGCGCCCGAGGTCCCGAGGTTGCCGTCGTTCTTGTCGAACGTGTGCCGAACCTCCCCCGCCGTCCGGTTGCGGTTGTCGGTCAGCGCCTCGACGATCACGGCGACGCCCGCCGGGCCGTACCCCTCGTAGACGATCGACTCGTAGGCGGCGGAGTCGGAGTCCGTCCCGGCGCCCTTCGCGATCGCGCGGTCGATGTTGTCCTTCGGCATCGAGGCCGCTTTCGCCTTCTCGATCGCGTTCTGCAGCGCGAGGTTGCCGGCGGGGTCGGGCCCGCCGTCCTTCGCTGCGACGATGATCGCGCGGGTCAACTTGGAGAAGAGCTTGCCGCGCTTCGCGTCCGCCGCCCCCTTCTTGTGCTTGATCGACGACCACTTGCTATGCCCGGACATTGACCTCCGCTCCCGGCGCCGGCAAAGCCGGCACCTTCGCTCCCTTGTCGCGCTCCGTCGAGCCTACGCGCGTCTCCTCCCTGACGATGTTCAAGAACCGCTCGTGGACTCGGGTGTCGTCGGTCAGCTCCGGGTGGAAGGCGGCCACGAGGAGCCGCCCCTCGCGCGCGAGCACCGGACGGCCGTCGACCTCCGCCAGCACCTCGACGCCGGCACCCGCGTCCTCGAGCCACGGCGCACGGATGAAGACCGCGCGCAGCGGCCCGTCGCCGTCCCTGATGTCCAGGTCGGCTTCGAAACTCTTGACCTGCCGGCCGAACGCGTTGCGGCGCGTCGTGTAGTCGCCCAGCCCGAGGTGGTCGCGGTCGAGCACGATCATCCCCGCGCACGTGCCGAAGATCGGCCCGCCGAACCCGCGCACCGCGTCGTCGAGCCCGTAGAGCCGCATGAGCCGGCGGATCGCGGTCGACTCGCCGCCCGGGATGATGAGCCCGTCGAGCCCTGCGAGCTGCTCGGGGAGCCGCACCTCGACCGGATCGGCACCGAGCCGACGCAGCACGACAGCGTGCTCGCGGAAGTTCCCCTGCACGGCGAGGACGCCGATCCTGAGCGGCTTCTCCATTGGCTCGATGGTAACGAGCGTTATTCGGGCGCCGACCGGGGTGGCGGGGCGAGCGTCGCAGCCACCCTGCCCCGGCCGACCAGCCCGAGAGAGACGAGGAAGAACCCGAGGAGCCCGAAGGCGAGCCCCGGGGCCCAGGGGCTGACGTGCGGCGGCGCCTGTCCTCCGAAGGCAGCTTCGGCGATCTGCGTCGGTGAACCGACGAGGTAGTGAAGCGTCGCTGCGAAGAAGCCGATCGCCCCGAGCACCGCCCAGCTAGAGCGCTTCGTCGCGTATGCGATCCCGACGAACAGGAACGCCACGATCGAGACCAGCGCGAAGTCGCCGTCGCTCGTGTGCGCCCAGTAGAGGATCGAGCCCCCGATCAGCAGGCCGCCCACGAGATGGAGCCAGAACGCCGACGGCGTGTTGTGGACCGTCCCCCACCCGAGATAGGCGATCCCGACCAGCAGCGTCACCACTGCGGTGAAGGTTCCGCCGCTCGTGATCAGGTCGATGAGGAAGAGCCAGCCGACGACGGTCGAGATGACCCGGATCAACGGAAACTCGAACCGGCGCCGGTCCGCGACCGCGGCGGCGAGGATCAACAGCCAGAGCACGAGGCGTGACAGTGAGAAGTGGTGGAACGAGCCGTGCACGCCGTCCCAGCCGAACCAGTCGAAGAGGAACACGACGAACACGCCCCAGGCGAGCACCGAGGCGAAGGCGAAGATCCCCGCGGCGATCTGGCGACCGCGCACGCGCAGCCCATGAGCGATCGCGTAGAGGATGACGAGCACGAGCAAGGCCCAGGCCGCAGTCGAACCGCTGCCGTACTGCGCCGCGAGGTACCCGAGCGCGGCGAGCCCGCCGAGGAGGACGGTCAGCCCACCCGTGTAGACGAGAAAGGTCGCCGAGGTCCAGAGCGGCTTGATCTCGTGCTCGTGCACGACGGGAATCGTCCTCTCGGGGCCGGACGGACTGCTCAGCCTCGAGGCGCCGAGCCGGAGCCGGGCGCTACCAGCCGCGCGTCTCGAGCAGCTCGCTCGGGTCGAGCGACTGCGTCGAGATGCCGACCATCGGATCGCCGAGGCCGGCCGAGACGCGGGCGAGGATCTCCGGATCGCGGTAGTGCGTCGTCGCCTCGACGATCGCCTTCGCGCGCCGCTCCGGGTCGCCCGACTTGAAGATGCCGGAGCCGACGAACACACCGTCTGCGCCGAGCTGCATGCAGAGCGAGGCGTCGGCCGGGGTCGCGATCCCCCCGGCGGTGAACGTCACGACCGGCAGCTTCCCGTTCTCGGCCACCCACTTGACGAGCTCGTACGGTGCGCGCAGCTCCTTGGCCTCCGCGTACAGCTCCTCCTCGCGCAGCGCACCGAGACGGCGGATGTGGCCGAAGACGGCGCGCATGTGTGTGACGGCGTTGACGATGTCGCCGGTGCCCGCCTCGCCCTTCGTGCGGATCATCGCCGCGCCCTCCGCGATCCGGCGCAGCGCCTCGCCGAGGTTCGTGCAGCCGCAGACGAAGGGGACGGTGAACTGCCACTTGTCGACGTGGTGC
>DATEPQ010000088.1:0-4225 GCA_035273125.1 Gaiellaceae bacterium | reverse complement strand
AGTTCCCGCTTCGACGAGCTCCTGCGGCGCCTCGGCGAGATCTCCGATCTCCAGCGCGCTGCGGGTCTGCTCATCTGGGATCAGGAGACGAAGATGCCGCCGCTCGGCGCTCCCGCGCGGGCGGAGCAACTCGCCACGCTGGCCCGGTTCGCACACGACCGCGCCATCGCGCCGGAGCTCGGCTCGCTGCTCGACGAGTTGCGGGAGCTCGAGGAGAGCTCCGACCCGGAGTCCTTCGAGGCGAGCGTCGTGCGCGTCGCGCGGCGCGACCACGAGAAGAGACGCCGCGTTCCCAGCGAGCTGCGCGCCGAGATGACGCGGGCCGGCTCGCTCGGCTACGGCGCCTGGCTCGAGGCACGCGAGGCCGCCGACTACGAGATCCTCCGTCCGCACCTCGAGCGCCGGCTCGCGCTCACACAGGAGTACGTCGCGTGTCACGAGCCGTTCGACGACCCGTACGACCCTCTCCTCGACGATCACGAGCAGGGCATGCGCACGGCTGACGTGGCCGCGACCTTCGCGCGCCTGAAGGAGGTGCTCGTGCCGCTCGTGGCCGGGATCGAGGAGCCGGTCGACGACTCGTGCCTCCACGGCGACTTCGCGCCCGAGCGGCAGCGCGAGTTCTCGCTCGAGATGCTGGCGCGCTGGGGGATGGACGACCAGGCGTGGCGGCTCGACGACACCGTCCACCCGTTCGCGCTCAGCCTCTCGGAGTCGGACATCCGCCTGACGACGCGATTCGACGACGACAACCTGAACGGAATCCTCTCCTGCCTGCACGAGTTCGGGCACGGGATCTACGAGCGGCAGGTGGACGGCCGGTACTTCCGCACGCCCCTACAGGAAGGCACCTCGTCGTCGTTCCACGAGTCGCAGAGCCGACTCTGGGAGAACGTGGTGGGCCGTCGCCTCTCGACGTGGAGCTTCTTCTACCCGCGCCTGCAGGAGGCGTTCCCGGATCGGTTGGCGGACGTCCCGCTGGACGAGTTCCACCGCGCGCTCAATCGCGTGGCGCCGGGCGCGGTTCGCGTCGACGCGGACGAGGTCACGTACTCGCTCCACATCGTCCTGCGCTTCGAGCTGGAGCGGGAGATGCTCTCGGGCGCGGTGACGCCTGCCGACCTGCCGGAGGCGTTCGACGCGAAGGTTCGCGAGTACCTGGGCGTGCAGCCGGCGAACGTGGTAGAGGGCGTGCTGCAGGACGTCCACTGGTCGGACTCGAACTTCGGCTACTTCCCGACGTACGCGCTCGGCAACGTAATCTCCGTGCAGCTGTGGGAACGCGCGACGAACGAGCTGGGCGATCTCGATTCCGGGTTCGAGCGGGGCGAGTTCGGCCCGCTCCGCGAGTGGCTGCGCGAACACGTCCACCGCTGGGGTCGCGCCTTCGAGCCGGCCGACCTGCTGCAACGCGTCGTGGGCGGGCCGCTCGATGCCGAGCCGTATCTCGCCTACCTGCGTGCGAAGGTCGAGGCGCTCGCGCCCCGCTAGTTCTTGGTCCGCTGCGCTCCGGTAGACTCGCGGCGTGAGCTGGCTGTACATCGCCTTGCTCGCGGTCGCTGTGGTACTGGTCGCGGGCGCCGAGTGGCCGCGGCTGGAGGAGCGGTTCGGCGTCGACTCGCGTCGCCGCCGGCAGCGCACCAGGCGGAAGGCGAGCCTTCGCGTCGTCCGTGACGACGAGGCCGACGAGTTCGCAGCCAGTGTCGAGCGCGATCTCGCGAACCTCCCGACGACCGAGGATCGCGAGCGCCGCTCGCGCTAACCCGTACGGCCGAAGGGCGAGCCTGCATCGGCGTGGTGCTTCAACCACGCCGTTCGTAGCTCTCGAGTGCGCTGTTCCAGGCCGTCGATCAGCCTGCGCGCCTCGTTGCGCTCGCGCGCGAGCGCCTCGACGCGACGGACCTCGGCCGCGATCTCGGCGAGAGGCGTCGTGGGATCGGCGTTCAGCCGCGTAAGCCGGTCCTCCGCGGCGCGGAGCTGCGCATCGGTCGTTCGCAGCCAGCCCCCTGCCTCGTCGTCCAGCGCCCGCAGCTCCGCCTCGGTCGCCACCTCACCCGCGACGACCTGCCGCAGGCGCGTCACGAGTGCGAGATCCAGTTTCCGGGGCGAATCGCTCACGGCGCCGCTGAGACTGACAGAACTAGCGGCGCAGCGTCACCGTCGTGTGGAGGACACGGCTGTTCGGGAGCACCGGCCCGACGTCCTCCATGTTCTTCGTCTCCTGATAATCGGAGGCCCTCACGGTGACGGCTCTGCGGCCCGGCTGGAGCCCCTTCGTCCGCAGCAGGAGCACGCCGTGGGTATACGTGAGCCGGACAGGCCTGCCGCCGACGCTCGCGTGGAGGGACCGCGGGTCGACTCCGGAGCCGGAGTCGCGGACGGCGAAGCGGATCGGCCGCCCGACCCTGGTCGTGTGCCGGAGAAGCCGGATCGAGGGCGGTGACGTGTCGTTCACCCAGAAGCGGAACGTGAACGCGCCCGGCTTCGCGCGGGTCGGGGTGTCGAACACGAACTCGTACGTCCCCGGCTCGGGCAGCACCGCTCCGACGACCGGCTCGGCGCGGGCAAAGCCCTGGTACGGGTTCAGGCCCGCCGGGATGCCGGTGTAGCCGACGACGCGGTTCTCGTCGTCGCCGGCGACGAGCCGCGGCGAAACGCGGACACCGCGGGCGTGACGGACGACCACGGCGCCGAAGTTCGCGACATGCCGGCGCAGGGCGAACCGGAACACCTGCTCGGGGCCGCCGAGCCGCGTCGGCACGCCCCGGGCGAGTCCGCGCTGGGGATAGCGATACGTCGAGACGCGTGATGCCTTTCCGGCGGTGTTGCCGTGGTACAGGCCGACTCCGCGCAGGATCCGGTGCGGGTCGAGTCGCAGCCTCGGCACCTCGACGTGGAACCAGAACGCGACCCGGCGCACCTCGGCGCCGCGGGTCAGCACCACGAAGCCGGAGCCGTCACCGGCCCGGGCCTTCTGCGACACGGTGAGCCCCAGGGTGAGCGACGTCCCGGCAACGAGCGTCTTCGCCGACGGCTCGAGCTTCGCGCCCAGTGGCAGCGACTGCGCGTGGAGGGACACGCTCCACGGCGCACTCCCGCCGCCTGCATCGGACGTCGAGAGGTGCTTCGCGCCCGAGAATCCACGGCGCACGAGCCCCCAGCCGAGCGACGTCGGGGCGGTGAAGATGAGCGGCCGGTCGGCGCGCACGAGGTCGATCCGGCCGCCGCCCTGGCGCAGCACGGACACCTCTCCGGAGCGGCCCGTTGGATGGACCCCGTCTCCCGTGGAGGCGAGCGCCGACTTCACCTCCTGCACCGTCCACGTCGGATGACGCTGCAGGAGGAGCGCCGCCCCGCCCGCGACATGAGGGGCGGCCATGCTCGTGCCGTCCAGAAGCTCGAAGTCGTGCGCGGGCACGGAGGAGAGGACGTTGACGCCGGGCGCGGTCACGTCGGGCTTGAGCTGGAGCGAGACGGGCGTGGGCCCGGCCGACGAGAAGTCGGCGACGTGATCCGGACGTGTTCCGTCGGCGTTCCCCATGGTCGAGGCGGCCACGGTGATCGCCGCCGGCGCATTGGCGGGGGATCCGACGGTTCCGAGCCCCCCGGCGTCGTAGTCGTTGCCGGCCGCGACGACCGGGATGACGCCCGCCGCGGCGGCCTCGGCCAGCGCGCGAACGACGATGTCGCGGCGCGGCTCCACCTCGGGCTCGCCGATGGAGAGGTTGATCACGTTCATCCCGTCCGCGACCGCCTGGTCGATCGCCTTGGCGATCTCCGGCGAGTTCCCGTCGAGGCCGAAGTCCCCGGTCGGCACCGTCAGCGCCTTGTAGTTGCCGAGGTACGCCTTCGGCGCGACGCCGGAGATGGGGGAGCCCCCGCTGGCGTCGGTCGGTGTGTCGTGGTCCCCCGCCGCGATCCCGGCGACGTGGGTCGCATGGAAGGAAAAGCGCGGGTCGAAGGGCTCGTCCGCGTACTTCCAGTCCGTGGACGGCGAGGGGAACGCGCGCGCCACGATGACCTTCGGCGTTGTGTAGGCCGTGTTCCCCTTCGGGAACCCAGCCGGATACGAGAAGCCGGACGCGTTGAGGTAGGGATGAGCCTGGTCGATGCCGTCGTCGACGAGGCCGATCTTGATCCCCTGCCCCGCGGTCGCAAGGCTTTGGCCCCAGAGCGCCGTGGCGCCGATCAGAGCGGGGCCCGGGTCGGCGGACGCCGCGGACGC
>DATEPQ010000087.1:0-7425 GCA_035273125.1 Gaiellaceae bacterium | reverse complement strand
GCGGGCCAGTCGTGGTGGCAGGTCCTGCCCCTCGGCCCGCCCGACGAGTTCGGCTCGCCCTACAGGTCTCCGTCCGCGTTCGCCGCCTCCCCTCGGCTCCTCGCCAGGCCGGACGCGCGAGTAACGGCCGGCGAGGTGGAGGACTTCGTGGCGCGCCACCCGTTCTGGACCGGCGGCTGGGCCCGTTTCGCCAAGGAGGGTGCGCTCGCCGACCAGGTCCGCTTCGAGCGGGAGTGGGGGGCGCTGCGGGACTACGCCGCCGCGCGCGGCGTCCGGCTCATCGGCGATCTGCCGATCTATGTGGCGGACGTGGGCGCAGACCTGGAGGGGTGGCCGGAGCTGTTCGCGCACGGCGAGGTCGCGGGCGCGCCGCCCGATGCGCTCAGCGCGACCGGCCAGCGCTGGGGGAACCCGCTGTACGACTGGCCGGTCCACCGCGCGACGGGCTTCCGCTGGTGGCAGGAGCGCTTCCGGCGCACGTTCGAGCTCGTCGACCTCTGCCGCATCGACCACTTCCGCGGCTTCGTCTCCTACTGGGCGATCCCGGCGCGCCACTCGACCGCGAAGCGCGGGCGCTGGCGGCCGGGCCCCGGAGCCGAGCTCTTCCGTGCCGTCGAGCAGGAGCTCGGCGACCTGCCGCTGATCGCCGAGGATCTCGGCCACATCACCCCGCCCGTGCTGCGGTTGCGCGACGAGCTCGGGTTGCCCGGGATGGTCGTGCTCCTCTGGGCCTTCCGCCGCAAACGCGGCAACCCGCACGCACTCGAGAACCACCGTGCGAACTCGGTCGCGTACACGAGCACGCACGACACCGACACGGCGGTCGGCTGGTTCACGGGACTACGGCCGCGCGAGCGCGCCGCCACCGGCCTCGATTCGAGCGAGCCGCACCGGGGGCTGATCGAGCTCGCCTACGGCTCCCCCGCGGCGCTGGCCATGGTCCCGGCGCAGGACGTGCTCGGCCTCGGCAGCGAGGCCCGGATGAATCGCCCCGGCAGGTCGCAGGGGAACTGGCGCTGGCGGCTCGAGCCGGGCGCGCTCACGCCTGCGCTGGCGCGACGGCTGCGCGGCCTCGCAGAGCAGCACGACCGGGCCCGGGGCTAGCGCCAGAGCGGTCGTACGAGCGGATCGCTGATGCGTTCCACCCGGGAAACGACCCACGAGACGAAGCGCGGGAGCAACCGGACGACGACGCCCGCCGCGATCAGTCCGACGACGAGCCCCATCAGGACGTCGCTCGGATAGTGAGCTCCGATGAACAGCCGTCCGACGGCGATGACCGTCGCGACGACGAGGAAGATCGCCCCGGCGATCGGATCGAAAGCAACCACCGCGAATGCGATCGCGTACGAGACGGAGGTGTGATCGCTCGGGAACGACGGATCCGTGGTGTTCGACCACGGGTGGCTGATCTGGTGCGTCTCGTACGGCCGTGGTCTCGCCCAGGCGTGGTGGATGACGAAGGCGACGACGTAGGCGAGGGCGGCGGAGGCAAAGGCGCTCCCGCACGCGAGCTTCCACTTCCGGTCGCCACCGGGACGGCTGAAGAACCAGAGCGCCGCTGTGATCACGACCATCAGCGGGATGCTCGCCTTCTCGATGTCGCTGAAGAGCGTCCCGACCCAGTGGTGGTGGAGAGAGACCTCGTAGATCGCCTTGTAGACGCGCCAATCCACCGGCGGAAGGGTATACGGGCGACCCGCGGCGTCTGCGATCATGGCTGCGGTGAACGTCCTGCTCCTCGCGGAGGCGGACGATCCCGCCGCGGGCGGGCTGGCAGAACGGTTGCGAGGAGCCGGCCACGGTGTCCAACTGGCCGCTGCCACCGGGCCGGCAGAGCTGGCCGCGCGCACGGGAAGGCTCGATGCGGCGATCTTCGACCCGCTCGCCGGCTGGTCGGTGGGCGAGCTGCGCCGCCGCTTCCCGGGCGTCCCGCTCGCCGCCTGGCTGCGGGAGAGGTCCGACGAGCTCGTTGCCGAGCTCTTCGCGGCCGGCGCGGACGAGGTGCTCCACCGAGGCATGGGCGCGCAGGAGCAGCTCGTCCGGGTCTCGGCCCTCGCGACCCGGGCACCGCAACCCGCGGTCGCGGCGCGGCTCGGGCCACTCGCGGTTGATCCCGAACGGGGCGAGGCGACGTGGCACGGCCGCCGCCTGCCCCTGACGCAGCGAGAACGCGAGCTCCTGCACGTGCTCGTCGAGGCGCGCGGGTCGACCGTCCGCCGCGAGCTCCTGTATCGCCGGGTCTGGGGCTACGCAATGGCCCGCGGGGATCGCGTCGTCGACGTCAACGTCAAGCGGCTGCGGGACAAGCTCGGGAGCGAGGTGGGCGCCCCGGTGGCGATCGAGACCGAGCAGGGCGTCGGCTATCGGCTCGTGGTCGCCGAGCCGGGCGTAACCGCTCTGTAACGCGTCCGTCTCGACTCTGTAACAGGCGTGCCGTGCCGGCGCGATTAGCGTCGCGGTCGACAGCCGACCGAGAGAAGGAGAGACCCATGCGCCTGGCACTCGTGCCGCGCACCACCGAGTTCTACGCGTTGTTCGCTGCAGCCGGCCGCACCGCACACGAGGCGGCGCGGCTGACCGAGACGCGCTTCCGCGAGGTTCCGGAGCAGAGCGTCCCGCACGCCCGGGTCAAGGACCTCGAGCGGGAGGCGGACGACATCGTCCGCGACATCTTCGAGCTGCTCAACACCCAGTACGTGACGCCGTTCGACCGAGAGGACATCTCGGAGCTCGCCCGCGCCGTCGACGATGTCGTCGATTACGTCGAGGAAGCTTCGGACCTCCTCGACCTCTACAAGATCGAAGCGCCGATGGAGCAGGCGAGCGAGCAGTGCCGCGTGCTCGTCGAGGCGTGCGCGCAGCTCGAGCGCGCGGTTTCGTCTCTGCGTAACTTCGGCGGAGTCGAAGAGGCCATCCTCGAGCTCAAGCGACTCGAGGACGACGGCGACCGCATCGCGCGCGACGCCATCGCCTCCCTGTTCGAGGACGAGGACGTCAGCCCGCGGACGATGATCCGCTGGAAGGATGTCTTCGAGGCGCTCGAGCGCGCGATCGACGCGTGCGAGACCGTCGGTCACGTCGTCGGCAACATCGTGCTCAAGAACGCGTAGGGGGCCGGGATGAACCTGACACTCGTCGCCGTCGTGGCGGTCGCGCTCTGCTTCGACTTCACGAACGGCTTCCACGACGCAGCGAACGCGATCGCGACCAGCGTCTCGACCCGGGCCGTCTCGCCGCGGCTCGCGGTGCTGGGCTCGGCCGCTCTCAACTTCGCCGGCGCCTTTCTCTCGCTCAAGGTGGCCGCGACGGTCGGCAAGGGCATCGTCGAGCCGAACGCGATCACGTTGCGTGTCGTGCTCGCCGGTCTCATCGGCGCGATTGCCTGGAACCTGCTGACCTGGCGCCTCGGGCTTCCGTCGAGCTCGTCGCATGCACTCATCGGAGGCGTCGCGGGGTCGGCCATCGCCGCGGCCGGCTTCGGCGTCGTCCAGTGGCACGGCCTCTGGGAGAAGGTCGTCATCCCGGCGCTCGCCTCGCCGGCGCTCGCGCTGCCTCTCGCGGCGCTGCTGATGCTCGTCCTGCTCTGGATCGTCGCGAGACGCGCCCCCGGCAAGGTCAACCGGGTGTTTCGGCGTCTCCAGCTCGTCTCTGCCGGCTTCGTCGCCCTCACGCACGGGACGAACGACGCGCAGAAGACGATGGGCGTGATCGCGCTCGCGCTCGTCGCGGCGCATCCGGGAGAGAGCTTCCACGTGCCGTACTGGGTCATCGTGTCGGCGGCCGCAGCGATGGCCGCGGGGACGTACGCCGGCGGCTGGCGGATCGTGCGCACGCTCGGCCAGCGGGTCGCGAAGCTCGAGCCTCCCCAGGGCTTCGCAGCGGAGACGGCGACCGCGACGCTGCTCTGGCTCACCGCGCACTACGGCTTTCCCGTGTCCACCACGCACACGGTCTCGAGCGCGGTACTCGGCGCCGGGGCGACGTCACGCTTCTCGGCGGTCCGCTGGGGAATCGCCGGCAACATCGTCGTCGCCTGGCTCGTCACGCTGCCAGCGGCCGCGGTGGTCGGCGCCGGGGCGGAGCTGACCACCCGGCTTCCCGGCGGTGTCGTCTGGGCGCTCCTGCTGGCGCTCGCCATCGCCGCTCCGATCGTTCTCGCCCGCCGGCCCCGTGTCCGGCGGGCGTCGGCTCCGGCCGCCGCGGCTCAGTCGTAGGGCTGCGGCTCCAGGCCGGTCTCGACCTCGCGGTGCCCGTCGACCTCGTAGGCGATGTCGACCGTCTCGTGCTTGCGGTACGTGCCGGCGATCCCGAGCCACATCGACGCCCAGCGCCAGAAGCCGAGCCGACCCTCCTGGGGCAGCGGACGCGGGAAGACGAGCGACCGCCCCTCGAGCTGGAAGTCCCGCCCCGCCACCTGGCGGACTCCGCCGACGTAGACCTCGAACAGGGGCGGTACGTGCGGCGGCAGTTCGATCCGCGTGCGCTGGGACACGTTCATAGAATGCCCCGCGGGTGCGCCGCAAGCTGCCGTCCCTCGTCCTCGCCCTGCTTGTCGCCCTCGCGACGGCAGGCGTCGCCACAGCCGCGAACGGTGGCTTCACGCCGCCGGAGCCCGCATCCCCGAACGCGAATCACATCCAGCACGCGTACTACCTCATCCTCGGTTTCACGTCGGCGATCTTCGTCCTCGTCGAGACGCTGCTCGTGCTGTTCGTCGTCAAATACCGCAGCCGCGGCCGCGCTCGTGCCGTCGAGGGCGCACAGGTGCACGGGCACACCCGGCTCGAGCTGATCTGGACCGTCATCCCGGTCGTGATCCTCGCCGTCATCGCCGGGTTCGTCTTCTACGAGCTGCCGAACATCGACTCCGCGCCGGCCGCCGCCGACCCGATCCACATCACCGCCGAGGGCCACCAGTACTACTGGCAGTTCGACTACACCGACTCCCCGGATCGCGCACGCTCGATCGGGACGCTGCACGTTCCGGCAGGAGCCGTCGTCGATCTCAAGGTCGTGTCGCCGGACGTGATCCACAGCTGGTGGGTGCCGGCGCTGGGCGGCAAGATCCAGGCGATCCCCGGCCGGGACAACCACACCTGGTTCAAGGCGGATCCCGGCAGCTACGACGGGCAGTGCGCCGAGCTCTGCGGCGTCTTCCACGCCTCGATGCGCGCGACCGTCAAGGCGGAGTCGCGGCAGGAGTTCCGGCACTACCTTTCGACCTGGAAGGAGACGATCGGCAGGCAGATCTGGAACGGCGTCTGCGCTACCTGCCACGGGAACCTCGGCCAGGGCGGCTACGGGATCGCGATCGCCAACAACTCGCTGCTCACCCAGAAATCGGGCCTCGAAGGCATCCTCCGCAACGGCTTCACCGGCACGCAGGGAGCGATGCCTCCCGTCGGCGACACCTGGACGCAGGCCCAGATCGACGCGCTCGCCGCCTACGTGAAGAAGCACATCTACAAGTCCGCGCCGCTGGGGGCGACGAGTGGCGGCTAGGTCGGAAGCCGCCTACCCCGTCGGCTGGAAGAGCGGCCGCGTCGCGAGCTGGCTCGTCACGGTCGACCACAAGCGGATCGGCATTCTCTACATCGTCACCTCGCTCGTGTGGTTCGTCGCGGGGGGGATCCTCGCGCTCCTCATGCGCACCCAGCTCGCGACGCCGAACGAGGCGTTCCTGACGAAGAACTCGTACAACGAGGTCATGACGATGCACGGCACGACGATGATCTTCCTCGTCGTCATCCCGATCCTCGCCGGCTTCGCCAACTTCCTCGTGCCCCTGATGATCGGAGCGCGCGACATGGCGTTCCCGCGCCTCAACGCGCTCTCGTACTGGCTCTTCCTCCTCGGCGGGATCATCCTCTGGCTCAGCTGGTTCGCGAAGGGCGGCGCCGCCCACGCGGGCTGGTGGTCGTACCCGACGCTCTCGGAGAACTTCCCCTTCACGAGCCCGGGCCACGGCCAGGACTACTGGATCCTCAGCATCCACGTCCTCACGCTGTCGTCGCTGCTCGGGGCGATCAACTTCATCGTCACGATCCACAACATGCGTGCGCCGGGCATGACGTGGATGCGAATGCCGCTCTTCGTCTGGGCGGTCGAGACCTACGCGATCCTGCTGCTCGTGGCGCTGCCCGCGCTCTCGGCGGCGGTGACGCTGCTGCTGCTCGACCGCACCGTGGGGACGCATTTCTTCATCCCCTCCCACGGTGGGAGCCTGCTGCTCTACCAGCACCTGTTCTGGTTCTTCGGGCACCCGGAGGTCTACATCATGGTGCTCCCCGTCTTCGGGATGATCTCCGAGATCATCCCCGTCTTCTCGCGCAAGCCGATCTTCGGCTACAAGGCGGTCGCGTTCTCGACGATCGGCATCGCCTTCTTCTCGATGCTCGTGTGGGCGCACCACATGTTCACGACCGGGATGCCGGTCGGGCTCGACTCGTTCTTCATGATCTCGTCGATGGTGATCGCGGTGCCGACGGGGATCAAGATCTTCAACTGGATCGCGACGACCTGGCGTGGCAACCTCATCTTCGACACGCCGATGCTGTTCTCGCTCGGCTTCATCGCCCTGTTCACGATGGGCGGTCTGTCGGGGATCTTCCTCGCCGCCTTCCCGGTCGACTGGCAGGTGAACGACTCGTACTACATCGTCGCCCACTTCCACTACGTCCTCTTCGGCGGCTCGGCGTTCGGTTTCTTCGGCGGCCTGTACTACTGGTGGCCGAAGATGTTCGGGCGGGTGCTTGACGAGCGCCTCGGCAAGTGGCATTTCTGGTTGCTCTTTGTCGGCTTCAACCTCACCTTCCTGCCGCAGCACATGCTCGGGCTCCTCGGGATGGTGCGCCGCATCTACACGTATCACCACGGTGGGCTCTGGGAGGTCTACAACCTCATGTCCTCCATCGGGTCGGGCGTGATGGGGTTGGCGATCCTCGTCTTCCTGATCAATGTCTGGCGGACGAACGTCTTCCGCCAGGGCGTCCGCGCGGGCAACGACCCGTGGCTGGCCGACACCCTCGAGTGGTACACGACCTCACCGCCGCCGCCTCACAACTTCGACAGCGTTCCCTACGTGACGAGCGCCCGGCCGCTGCGGGATCTGCGGCGTCGCCTCGCGGAGCAGCCGCAATGAACGCAAGTAACAACTTGTCACTAACGCGGACACGTCCCGGGCCCTGGCTGCGCCTGTCGGCGCTCGTCGCCTCCGGCGGGACGTTGCTCGCGGTGATCTCCGGCGCCGAGAACCTGGGTACGGCGCACCGGCTGCTGGCGGCGCTCGTCGCTCCGCCGCTCGCGGCGCTCCTGGTGTCGGCCTGGTACGCGCACCGGCGGCTCGTGCCGACGGTGCTCATCGCCGCCGCGCTGTTCGCCGCCGCTGCCGCGGTTCCGTCGGCGCGCGCCCACGCGGGGCTG
>DATEPQ010000086.1:0-6545 GCA_035273125.1 Gaiellaceae bacterium | reverse complement strand
CCCACCGATGCCCTTGGCGATCGCGATCACGCCGTTCGCCACGAGCGCGATCAGGACGGTGCGTCTCTCGCCCTGCATCTCTCGGCCATGCCCGTACGATGCGCTCGCCATGCTGATCGCGGGCAACTGGAAGATGTTTCGTGGCCCTGACCCCGCCGGGCTGGCGGGGCTCGACGCCGTGGTCTGCCCGCCGTTCACCCGTTTGCGGGAGTGCGTCGAGGCCGGGCTGACCACCTACGCGCAGAACGTGCACTGGGAGGCCGAGGGCGCGTACACGGGCGAGATCTCGGCGCCGCTCTTGCTCGAGCTCGGTGTCGTCGGCTCCCTCGTGGGCCATTCCGAGCGGCGGCAGTACTTCGGCGAGACCGACGACACCGTCGCCAGGCGGACGCGGGCCGCCCTCGACGCGGGGTTGCGCGTGATCGCCTGCGTAGGGGAGACGCAGGAGGAGCGTGAGGCGGGCGAGACGGAGGACGTGTTGCGGCGCCAGCTGTCGGTGCTCGAGCCGCATCCTGCCCTCGTCCTCGCCTACGAGCCGGTCTGGGCGATCGGGACCGGCCTGACGGCCACGCCCGAGATGGCCCAGGAGGCGCACCTCTTCATCAAGTCGCTCCTCGACGCGCCGGTGCTCTACGGCGGATCGGTCAAGCCTGAGAACGCCGGGGCGCTGCTCGCGCAGCCGGCCGTCGACGGCGCGCTCGTGGGCGGCGCGTCGCTCGAGGTGGACTCCTTCAAGGCGATATGCGAGACGGCGGCCGCTATCCCCTCGTAGCGCTCGTCATCCTCGACGGCTGGGGGATCGCGCCGCCCGGCCCGGGCAACGCGGTCGTGCTGGCCGAGACGCCGGTCTTCGACCGGCTCTGGCGCGACTGTCCGCACGCGCAGCTCGTCGCCTCGGGCGAGGCCGTCGGGCTGCCGGACGGGCAGATGGGGAACTCCGAGGTCGGCCATCTGACGATCGGCTCGGGTCGCATCCTCTTCCAGGATCTCGTCCGCGTGAGCCGGGCGGTCGAGTCGGGCGAGCTGTTCGAGAACGAGGCGCTGCGCGGTGCCTTCGAGCGCGGGCAGAACGTCCACCTGCTGGGGCTCGTCTCGCACGGCGGCGTCCACTCGCACATCGGCCATCTCCAGGCGTTACTCAGGTTCGCTCCGGAGAAGACCTGGATCCACGCCTTCACCGACGGCCGCGACGTGTCGCCGCATTCGGCCGTGTACGACCTCGCCGAGCTCCCCGTCGACCGCATCGCGACGGTGGCGGGTCGGTACTACGCGATGGACCGCGACAAGCGCTGGGACCGCACCGAGCGCGCGCTGCGCGCGATCGTGGACGGGGAGGGCGAGCACGCGGTCGACCCCATCGCGGCCGTGCAGGCGAGCTACGACCGCGGGATCACCGACGAGTTCATCGAGCCGGTGGTGATCGAGGGCCGGCCGCGGCTCGATCCCGAGCGCGACACCGCGATCTTCTTCAACTTCCGTCCCGACCGAGCCCGGCAGCTGTCCATGAAGCTCGGGGAGCTCGGCGTCGACCTCACGACGATGACGCGTTACCGCGACGACTTCGACTTTCCCGTCGCCTTCGCCGAGCACGTGGTCGAGGACACCCTCGCGGAGGTCCTCGCGGCCCAAGGCATCCGGCAGCTCCACGCGGCGGAGACGGAGAAGTACGCGCACGTCACGTACTTCCTCGACGGCGGTCGCGAGGAGCCGTTTGCCGGCGAGGACCGGATCCTCGTCGATTCGCCGCGCGACGTACCCAGCTACGACCACAAGCCGGAGATGTCGGCGCCGGAGGTCGCCGAGCGCGTCGTGCAGGCGATCGAGCAGGACGGCTACGGCTTCGTCGTCGTCAACTTCGCGAACCCCGACATGGTGGGCCACACGGGCGTCATCCCCGCGGTCGTGCGGGCCGTGGAGACGACCGACGAGTGCCTTGGGCGGGTCGTGGAGGCGGTCGAGCGCGGGGGCGGCGTGTCGCTCGTGATCGCAGATCACGGCAACGCCGAGACGCTCATCCAGGAGGATGGAACCCCACACACCGCCCATACGACGAACCCCGTACCGGTGATCCTGACCGCGCCGGGAGCGGATTTGCGCGACGGGGAGCTCGGGGACGTCGCTCCGACGATCCTGGCGCTGCTGGGTCTGGAGGCGCCAACCCGCATGGTCGGTAAAAAACTCGTACAAATCCCGTGAATTTTCGGTCTATACTGCCGCCACCTTGTCGCTGCCCCAGCCTGACCATGGCGTCCTGCGGAAGGCGCAGCGGGGCGATGAACGAGCTTTCTCGATCATCGTCCGCGCCTATCAGATTCCGGTCTACAACTACGTCCTGCGCATGGTCGGCGACCGTTCGCTCGCCGAGGACCTGACGCAGGAGGTCTTCCTCCGCGTCTTCCAGGGCCTGCCGCGTTTCTCGCTCCGCTCGAAGTTCACGACCTGGCTGTTCCAGGTGACGAAGAACCGCGTGCTCGACGAGCTGCGGGCCACCGAGCGCCGGCCGCGCGCGGTGGTGGATCTCGACGACATCCCGCCGCTCGAGGTGGTCGACGCGCCGTTCGAGCGGCTCGAGGCGATCGACGCCGTGTGGCGCGCGGTCGAGCGGCTGAGCGTCGACCTGAAGATGGCGCTGTTGCTACGGGACGTCGTCGGGCTCTCCTACACGGAGATCGCCGACTCGCTCGAGGTCACGCTCGCGACCGTCAAGTGGCGGATCTGGAAGGCCCGCGAGGACGTCCAGCTCGCGCTCGCCCGCGAGGGGATCGAGGTCTTCGAGGAGCGTGAGATTCCCGCGGTCGCTCCCGCCCCGTTGGCGCCCGTCCCGGTTCTCGCACCGCCGGCTCTGCCGGCTGCCTAGAGCCCGAGCTCCAGCCGCCCGGCGAGCACCTCGGGCAGGCCCGCGTCTCGCATCTCGCGTTGCGTGCGCTTCACGTCGTACTCGACGCGGCGGAAGTGCGCGCGGCGTGCGTCGAGGTCGAGCAGGAGATACGCGGCCCGCGGGTCGCCGTCCCTGGGCTGCCCCACCGATCCGGGGTTGAGGAGCGCCCGCGCTCCGTCGAGCTCGAGCTCCGTGCCGTCCTTCGCCACCCCGCCCGTGAGCTCGTCGCCGGACTGCAGAACCTGCAGCGCGACGTGGCTGTGCCCGACGAGCACGAGCGGCGAGTCGGCGAGCTCCAGCGTCGCCAGGGCTCCCTCGTCGCTGAGCACGTACTCCCAGACCGGATCGCGTGCCGAGCCGTGGTACAGCGCGACGCCGTGGGCCAAGCCCGTGGGCGCGAGGCGGTCGAGGAGCTCCTGCGCCTCGGGCGCGAGCACTTCCCGCGTCCACCGCGCTGCGACCGCCGCTTCGCCGCCGAACTCCTCGAGGTCGATCGTCCCGCGGACGGCGAGGTCGTGGTTGCCGGCGAGGCAGACATCCGCCCGGTCTGCGATCGTCGCGCAGCACTCGTTCGGCCGCGGCCCGTAGCCGACCAGGTCGCCGAGGCACCAGAGCTCGTCAGGCGCCTCCCCGTCGATCGCCGCGAGGACCGCCTCCAGCGCGTGCAGGTTCGAGTGGATGTCGGAGACGACTGCGACGCGCATCGGCAGCGGCGAACGCTAACCCCGCGAGAACCGGGACCGTCGCGGCGACCTCCGAGGTGGTGAGCAACAGGAGGCCCCAGAGGCCGGCGGCGACCCCGGTGACCACGGCGGCCCCGAGCTTCCGCCGCCCGGCGACGACCACGCCGAGCAGCGCGGGGGCGAGGAGGTCGAGCCAGCCCATGAGCGCGGAGCCGAAGATCGCCTGCTGCAGGCTCGGCAGGGGCGTGCCGGCTGCGACGGGGCTGGGGACACCCTGGAGCGTCTGCGTCGCTCTCTCCACGCTTGGCGTTCCCCAGACGAGGACGATGTCGAGGACCGCGAGGGCGACCAGCCCGACGCGAATCGACCACGCGGACGCGGCCGTCGCGATGGCCGATGCGGCTGCAAGGCACGCGATCGCGATCAGCGCGGTTCCTGCAGCGTCCTGGACGAGCCCGTGCGCGAGCCACGCCGCGAACCAGAGCCCGGCCGCGGCCGGTGGCCACAGCCACCAGCGCGGACTGCCGCGGAAGAATCCGTACGTTGCGGCGAGCGCCGGCGTGCCGAAGGTCGCGAGGCGCGCCAGCCAGTGCGGTCCCTGGGGCACGGTGTTGATGATGAGAACGCCTACCCCGAGGAGCGCCGCCGGCACCGCGACCCACGCCCAGTTCCGTCCTCGTGTGCGCGCCTGGCGCGCCGGTGCCGCGGCCGTCGCGGCCTGCGCGGCGCAGAGCACCGCGTACGACGGGACGAGGGAGAGCGTCAGCCTACTTCCGAGGCGTCGTCCGGATGGCCCGGCGTCTCGGGCAGGTTCCGGATGCCCTCGCGCGTGACGTACTTCGACCACGAGTCCTGCAGCGCCGCGATCAACTCGGGGATGAACCGCGGCGAGGCGTTGACTCTGGCGACGACCGCGCCCGGAACGTCGCCCTCCTCGACCTCGTGCTCGATGCGGGCGAAGGTCAGCGTGAACTCGTAGGGCGAGAAGCTGACGTTCGCGAAGTTCGCGTACGTGCCGCCCACGAGCTCTGCGGGCATCTGGATGTTGAGCCGCCGCTCGTCCGATTCCGGGCCGGGTGGGCCGAGCTCGTCTTCTGCCATGGTCACATACTAGGAGCATGGATCCGAACGTCCGTCCCCGTCCCCCGGCCGATCCGGTCAAGGAGCTCGCCGCGCGGCTCGCCGAGGCGACCGGAGCGGAGCTCGAGCTCGAGCGTCCGGCCGAGGCGGAGCACGGCGACTACGCGACGAACGTGGCGCTGCAGCTCGCGGGGGCGCGGCGGCAGCCGCCACGGGAGATCGCCGCCGAGATCGCGGAGGCCGCCGCCGGGCTCGAGGTCGTCGAGCGCGCGGAGGTCGCCGGTCCGGGCTTTGTCAACCTCTTTCTTCGCGACGAATGGTTCGCCGGCGCCGTCGGCGCGATGATCGCCATCTCCGGGGGCCCGAGGCGCCAGGGCGCTGCGCCCGGGCCGCGAGAGCGCGTGCAGGTCGAGATGGTCTCCGCGAACCCGACGGGGCCGCTCACGGTGGCGTCCGCGCGGAACGGCGCCTACGGCGACGCCGTGGCACGCCTCTTCGCCCTCACCGGCCATGAGGTCGAGCGGGAGTACTACTACAACGACTCGGGTGCGCAGATGGAGCGGTTTCGCGCCTCCGTCGAAGCCGTGCGGCGTGGGGAGGAGCCGCCGGAGGACGGATACCGGGGCGCGTATATCGACGACCTCGCCGCCCTGAAGGGCGACCCCGTCCCGCTGATGCTGAAGGAGATCGAGGCGTCGCTCGACCGGTTCCGCATTCACTTCGACAGCTTCCGTCGGCAGAGCGAGCTCGAGCAGCGCCTGCCCGAGCTGCTGCCGCGGCTCGACACGTACGAGAAGGACGGTGCGCTCTGGGCTCGATCGTCCGCGTACGGCGACGACGAGGATCGTGTCCTCCTCCGCTCGGACGACCGTACCCCGACCTACCGCGCGGCGGACGTCGCCTACCTCGTCGACAAGCTCGAGCGCGGCTTCAACCGGGCGATCTACGTGCTCGGCGCCGACCACCACGGGACCCGCAACTGGTACGCGGCCGTCGCCCGGATGCTCGGTTACGACCCTGACCGGGTGGAAGTGCTCCTCTACCAGCTCGTTCACCTGACGCGGGGTGGGGAACAGACGAAGATGTCGAAGCGCCGGGGCGACGTGGTCTTCCTCGACGAGTTCGTGGACGAGATCGGAGTCGACGCGGCGCGCTGGTACCTCGTCAACCGCGGGCCGGACCAGACGATCGAGATCGATGTGGACCTCGCCGCGGAGCGCTCGCAGAAGAACCCCGTCTACTACGTGCAATACGCGCACGCCCGGATCGCGGGGATCCTCCGCAACCGCGGCGACGCAGCGAATCCCGGCGAGGCGGTGATCTCCTCCGTGCCCAGCGGCCCGCTCGCGGCCGAGGAGCGGGAGCTCGTCAAGCGACTGGCGGAGCTGCCGGGCGTGGTCGCCGATGCGCTGGCGAAGCGTGGTCCGCAGGCGGTGCCGGCCTACGCGATCCGGGTCGCCGACGACTTCCACCGCTTCTACCACGAGCACCGCGTGCTCGAGAGCGAGCAGCAGGCGTTCAGGCTGGGGCTGTGCGTGGCGACGCGACGCGTGATCGCAACCTGCCTCGACCTCGTCGGAGTCGAGGCACCTGACAGGATGTGAGGCCGTGAGCGCCCGGCAGGCCCCCGACCGCAACATCGCGCTGGAGCTCGTCCGCGTCACCGAGGCGGGCGCGATGGCGGCCGCGCGCTGGATCGGGCGCGGCGACAAGGAGAGCGCGGACCAGGCGGCGGTCGACGCGATGCGCTTCGTCCTCGACAGCGTCTCGATGCGCGGCGTCGTCGTGATCGGCGAGGGGGAGAAGGACGAGGCGCCGATGCTCTACAACGGCGAGGAGGTCGGGAACGGCGAGGGTCCGGACGTCGATGTCGCGGTCGACCCGCTCGAGGGCACGCGGCTCAC
>DATEPQ010000085.1:0-8094 GCA_035273125.1 Gaiellaceae bacterium | reverse complement strand
GCTCGCCGGCGTCGTCGCTCTGCCCTACGTCGCCGTCCTCGCCGCCGGGCCGGGGCTGGCACGGCGGCTGCCGCTCACCGCATCCGAGTCGCGCTTCCTCGGCCGCAGCTTCGGCGAGCAGCACCGGAAGCGGGAGCCGCTCGACTCGCACCGGGAGGCGTTCCGGATCGGTCTCGTACTCGTGGCGGCGCTCTGCCTGATCGTGGCCGGGAGCGTCGGGGCGGTGCGGGCGGCGACATCGCTTGCCGACAGATGGTCGGTCCCGCAGTCGCTCGTAGGAGCGGTCGTCCTGGCGGTCCTCACCGCCCTGCCGAACGCGTGGACCGGCATCCGCTTCGGCCTGCAGCAACGCGGCTCGGCGCTGATGAGCGAGACCCTGAACTCGAACTCCATCAACGTCGTGGCCGGGATCGCGCTGCCCGCCGCGCTCGGCAGCGTCGCGACGTTCTCGAACCTCGAGGTCTTCGACCTCATGTGGCTGCTCGCGATGACCGCGGCGGCCGTCGTCATGTTCGGGAGGCGGGACGGCGCGGGCCGGAGCGCCGGCGCGCTCCTCATCGTCCTCTACGCCGTGTTCGTCGCGGCGCAGGTCGCGGCGAGCGTCTAGGCGACGCCGAAGCAGTGGTTAGCGTCCGGTAAACGCCCACCCGAAATCGTCGTTTCCCGGATAGCCTGCTCCGGTCGGAGAGAGGGATTGGAGCTGTCGAGAGCGGCAAGACGTTTCGGACTGGGGTCGATTGTGGCGGCGGTGGCAGGGGCCGTCGTGGCTTCGCTCGCGGGCGCCGCACACGGCGCCACGACCTCGTTCGACGGCTCCAAGACGATCCTCTTCAACGGGAAGCCCACGTTCCCGCTCGTGCTCTCGCCGGGGCCGCCGCTCGGAGCGCAGACGCCGTGGGGCACCGATGGGCTCGCCGAGACCGCGGCCGCCGGGGTCAACGTCTACCGCACCGGGGTCGGCGGGATCTGGCAGGACAGCGACATCGACACGGCGCTCGCGTGGGACCGCGCCGCGGCGGCGCTCCACGTCTACACCTGGCCGAACCTCGGCGGCTACTCGCTGGCACTTCCGGGCTCATCCGAGGACGCGGGCATGGCGGACGTCGTCGACGCGCTGACGAGCGACCCGAGCGGTAGCGCGATCGCCTTCTGGAAGGGCCGCGACGAGCCCTGGTACAGCGAGATCGCCCCTACGGCGCTGCAGTTCGCGTATTGCCGGGTCACCTCGCGTGGTGACCCCGCGTGGTGCGACGGCGAGAACCCGCTCGATCCGAGCCAGCTCTGGGTGACCATCGAAGCTCCCCGCGGCACTCCCGCCGACCTCGCCCCCTACTCCAGCGTCACCGACGTCCACGGGGTCGACATCTATCCGGTGACGCTTCCTCATCCGACTCCGAACCTCCACGCGGTCGGCACCTGGACGGAGACGCTCGCCTCGATCACGCCGTTCGCGCCCGTGTGGACGACGATTCAGATCTGCTCGAGCGGCAGCGTCGACAAGACGACCGGCAACTACGTCGTCCCGACCTACCAGCAAGAGCGGTACATGGCCTATGACGCAATCGTCAACGGCGCCAGGGCGCTCACCTTCTTCGGCGGCACCAACCAGGGCTGCTTCAGCGGCAGCGACGGCACGTACGGCTGGAACTGGAGCTTCTGGCAGAACGTCCTCCAGCCGGTCGTGAAGCAGATCTCGTCGTCCAGCCGGATCGCTCCCGCGCTCGTCAACACCGCGGAGGCTCCAGGCGTCACCACTCGCGGCTCGGGCACCGAGACGCTCGTCCGGCAAGGCACGTCGGTGGACGACCTGTGGCTGATCGCGGCCCGCCACGGCCCCGGCTCGGCGACGGTGACCTTCAAGGGCCTGCCGCGTTGGGTGCACCGGGGCGGCGTCTACACCGAGAACCGCGCGGTGAACGCGGCTCGCGGCTCGTTCGCCGACCGCTTCAACCAGTGGGACGTCCACGTCTACCACTTCGTCGAGCCGCTCATCGTGCGGAAGCGGGCGCCGTCGCACGGGACAGTCGGCTCGCGCGTCACGCTGCAGGGCAAGGGTCTCGCCGCAGCGACGGGGGTCACCTTCGGCGGCGGCGCAAAGGCCCGCTTCCGGATCGTCGATGACCGGAAGCTCGTGACGACCGTGCCCGGTCACGCCAAGAGCGGCCCGATCGTGGTCACCTCCGCCCTGAAGCAGGTCCGGACCAGAGGCTCGTTCCGCGTCGTCCGCTAGCGCGGCGCGCGTTACGGCTTCTTCGTGATGACCTTGCCCGAGGGCGAGAGGACGTACCAGAGGCCGCCGTTGAGGTTGGTCGCCTGCCCGTTTGCCTGGCCGGGCTTCGAATCCCCGACGTACGTGTAGAGCGGCCAGCGGTTGTACGTGACGACGCGCCCGCCGCTCGGGTTCTTGTCGGAGCCGAGCAGCTTCTGCTTCGCCGCCCCGCCCGCCGTGGGCCGCTGGCCCTTCTTCAGCTTCAGCGGCGGCCAGGCCGCGGCGCAGGAGCCCTTGCACGTCACGCGCTTCCGGTGATCGGGCTCGAACATGTAGAGCGTGAGGCCGCGGCTGTTGACGAGGACGACGCCGAGCTTGTTGATCTTCCGCGTCTTCACGGTGGCGGACTTGAGGACGTGACGCGCTCCTGCGACGCCCGACTGCGAGCCCGACCCGCCGCAGCCCGCCGCGAGGCCGGTGACCGCGAGGACGAGCGCGGTGCAGAGACCAATCCGGAAGCGCGTCGGCGTCGTAGCCACTCCCGTCACTCTAGACAAGGAGAAGCAGGTGCGCAGAATCGCTCTCATCGGCCTGGCGCTTCTGGCCGCGACGGCGGCCGCGGCCGCCGCCTCGACCGGCGGGCTCCCCCACATCGGCACGCCGTCGATGAAGGCCCAGCCGGTCTACAAGGGCTACTACGACCACCACATCGACACGTACCTCATCACCGACGTGTCGTCGAAGTCCCAGGCGAAGGCGCTGCACGTCAACTACTCCGCCGAGCTGAAAGGCCTCAAGGGGCTGCCGGAGCAGTACTTCGTGCGCGGGCGCGCCGCCAAGGGCCAGCTGACGGTTTTCGGTTCCCAGCCCGGCGAAGCCGACTACAACCCGCTCTGGGAAGAGGTCTGGCTCACCTGGAAGAAGGGCGTCAAGCCGGTACTCCTCGGTCAGGACGACCAGATCGACGCCCTCGAGAAGAAGGGCAAGCTCACCGAGAAGGACGCCCACATCGTCCTCAACGCCCCGATCCTCAGGGTCGGCAAAGGCGGGTGATCGTCCCCTGAAAGGCCGAAGCGGCGGGCAAGCCCGCCGCTTCCAAACTCCGCCGCAGAGTTGTTGCCGTCAGCCCCGAGCGGGAGTCGAGCAGATCATCCCGCGCCCCGGTCCGCGTGGGCCTCCCCCTTTTGGGGGATCTGCGAAATCGGCCCGATGGAGCCTCGCTACGCGGTGTGCGAGGCCGGGACGAGCGCGAGATGGGGCCTGACCTGCGCCTCCTGGTACAGCAGCCGCTCGACGTCCTCGGCGGGGGCCGGCCGGCCGAAGAGATAGCCCTGGCCGAAGCGGCAACCCATCTGCCGCAGGCGCGCGGCCTGGGCGGGGTGCTCGATTCCCTCGGCCACGGCCGCCAGGCCGAGCGAATCGCCGAGGCGCAGGATCGCGTCGACGAACGCCTCGTCGGCATCCTCGCCGAGGAGCTTGTCGACGAACGGCTTCGGGATCTTGAGCGACTCGATGGGGAACTCCGCAAGCCGGCTCAGCGACGAGTAGCCCGTGCCGAAGTCGTCGATCGTGAGCCCCACCCCCAGCTCGCGCAGTCGCCGCATCGCGAGGAGTGCGCCGTCGCTGTCCTGGATCACGCCCGACTCGGTCACTTCGATCACGAGTCGGCTGGGCTCCACGCCGTAGCCCTTGAGCGCTTCGGCCAACGTGTCGACGAGGCGCTCGTTGGCAAGCTCGGCCGCCGCGACGTTGAGCCAGACTGTCAGATGCTTGGGCCAGCGGCGGGCGGCCTCGAGAGTCTGGTGGAGGACGAGCCGCCCGAGGTCGACGGCGAGGCCCGTCTCCTCGGCGGCCGGCAGGAACTCCGCCGCGTTGAGGAGACCGCGGGTCGGGTGCGGCCAGCGCGCGAGCACCTCGAAGCCCTCGATCTCCGCCGTTTCCAGGCGCACGACCGGCTGGAAGTGGACGAGGATCTCCCGGCGCTCGATCGCGGCCTCGAGATCGAGCGCGAGCTGCCGCTGGGCACGAAGGCTTTCGTGCAGATCCGCCTCGTAGAGCGTGTACGCCCGGTCCGAGCGCTTGACGCTGTACATCGCGATGTCCGCGTTGCGGATGAGGTCCTCGCCGCTCGTGACGCCGGCCGCTCCGACGGCGATGCCCACGCTCACGTGGCAGGCGACGTCGCCGCAGCTCAGCCTGTACGTCCCGTCGATCGCATCCAGCATGCGGCGTGCCGCGGCGACCGCGCCCTCCGCATCCACGTCGCGGACGAGGACGGCGAACTCGTCGCCCCCGAGTCGCGCAGCGAGATCCTGGGAGCGGATGGCGTTGCCGAGGCGCTGCGAGAACTCGGACAACAGCTCGTCGCCGGCACCGTGGCCCCACGTGTCGTTCACGCTCTTGAAGCGGTCCAGATCGAGGTAGAGCACCGCCGCCGCTCCGCGCTCCAGCTCGTCCTCGACCGCTTCCAGCAGGTTGAGCCGGTTCGGCAGGCCCGTGAGCGCGTCGTGATACGCCTGGTGACGGAGCTGCTCCTTGAGCTGCGTCACCTGCGCGAGCGAATGCTCGAGCCTGCCGTTCTCGAGCAGGATGCTCGCATGGCCGGCAAAGGTTCCGAGCAGCTCGACGTCGGTCTCGTCGAATGTGCTGACGTCGCCGAGACGCTCGCCGACCACGAGCAGGCCGAACGTCCGGTCCTCGCCGCGGAGTGGTGCGACGATCGCATCCTCGAGCCCGCGTGAGCGGAGGAAGGTGTCGAAGGCGTGCGTGGAGCGCCGCCGTGCGAGCAGCGTCGCCGGGCCGACCGTCGCGATCTCCGCGAACGCGGCGGCGTCTCCCGGCGAGAACCGCTCCTCCGGGTGCATGAGCAGCTCGCCCTCCGCGCCGCTGACGCTGCGCAGGGGACCCTCTTCGTCCGACGCCGGAAGGAGGAGGATCTCGGCGTACTCGGCGCGGAGCAGGCGGCGCGCGGCGACGAGAAGCTGGCCGACCGCGAGGCCGAACTCCGGCGCGCCCTGTGTCGCGCGCATCGACTCGTAGAGAAACTCCACGTGCTCACGCTGCTCCCGCTGCTCCATGTACCCGCGAAAGGCCGCGACGGTGGCGAGCACCGGGACGACGAGCAGGAGGACGGCGAGAGGGCGAACCTCGAGCAGGGTCACGACGGAGAGACCGAGCGACGCTGTGGCCAGGGCGCCGAGCGTCGACGTCACGAGGGTGCGGCCGAGCTGAGGTGCCTGGAAACGCTCTTCCGCGATCGCGATCACCGTCGAGACGAGCAGGATGCCGACGACGTGGGCGACCGCGCAGGCGACGAGGACGAGCACCCACAGATGTGGCGCCGAGTCCGCCGGCGAGGCGAGCGAGCGGAAGACGACCAGTGCGATACCGCTGCAGAGCGGCAGCTCGGCGAGGTTGAACGCGAACTTGGCGAGCTGACGGAGCTGGCTCCTCCGTCGATTTACGACCAGCGCGATGAGCGTCCCGACGAGCTGTCCGATCAGCAGCTGCGACGGCGCCCCGAGCAGGAGGCCCAGGGTGAGCCCGATCTCGGTGAGCGACAGCGTGTGCGCCTGCTTGCGGAACTGGAGGTGGACAACGAGAACCTCGGCCAGGTAGAAGCCGAGCGCGAGCCAGTACCAGCCGAGCACCGGCCCGTCGCCGAAGGCCGGGACGTCGAGGCCGCTGATCGCCACGATCCACACGAGCACGCACGCAAGTGCGAGGACCCCGTTGAAGACCCAGACCCGGCGCGGCGCGCGCAGGGCCTCGCGCACCAACGCGCCGCGCAGGGCCAGGGCCCCGCGCGGCGCGCGACGCAGGTGGAGCGGCCGGTTAAAGACCACCCGGCGCTCCCACTATTTCCGGCGGCCCCAGCTCGCCCCGAGCCATGATCCGCCGGACCAGCTGCTCCCGCTCCAGCTCGAACCGCTCCAGCTCGATCCGCTCCACGAGCTACCCGACCACGACGAGCCGCTCCACGAGTTGCCCGACCAGGAGGAGCCGCTCCAACTCGATCCGCCCCAGTTCGTTCCGCTCCACGAGCTACCCGACCAGGACGAGCCGCTCCACGAGTTACCCGACCACGAGGAGCCGTTCCACATCCCGCCGGACCAGCTCGAGCCGGCAGCCTCGAGGGCCGCCATCGCCGCCGAGTTGAAGGGCTGGCCGAAGATGTCCTGTTCGCCCTGGAGCACGGCGCCGTTGAGGGAGATGTGATCGCTGCCGCGCGACGCCTCCAGGGGGCCGAGACCCGTCGCAGGCGCGTTGAACTGCAGCGACGAGAACGCCGACGGAACCGACGTGGTCAGGAGCCTGGACATGTCGAGCTCGCCGCACCCCTGCTGCTTCCAGTTGAACGAGGCAAGCTTGTCGCAGGCCGAGGTGAGCATCGCCTTCACCTGGTCCGGCGTCAGCTGCGGATAGCGCTGCAGCAGATCGGCGACCGCCCCGGACGTGAACGCCGTCGCCTCCGACGTCCCGCTGCCGCGGAAGTATCGATCGCTCAGGATGCCGTCGGGATTGTTCTGGTCGATGTACGACCCGGGAACCCGCAGACCCTGCATGTGCGTCCCGGGCGAGATCAAGTCGGGGGCGCGACAGGACGAGCTGCAGCTCCCGGCGTTGGCGGAGTACGAGGCGACCGTGTCATCCCAGGGCGTGGCCGTCCCCATCGTGTCCGCCCCTCCGACCGCCAGGATCTGCGGGTCGTCGGCCGGATCGGCCAGAGGCTGCGAGCTCGCGCCCTTCTGGTAGCCCGAATTGCCTGCCGCAGCCACGACGACGATGCCTGCCTTCCAGGCCTGCTCGACCGCATATGCCAGGGGGTCGAGGTTGTACGGCTGGGACGAGTTCGTGCCGTACGAGAGGTTGAGGACCCGGATGTTCAGTCCCTTGTCGTTCCGGTGCTGGACAACCCAGTCGATCGCCGCGATCACCTGGCTCACGTCCACGCCGCCGTCGGCGACGCTGACCTTGAGCGAGACGATGCGCGCGTCGGGAGCGACTCCGCGGTACCCGCCGGACTGGCCGTCGTTGCCCGCGATCAGACCCGCCATGAAGGTTCCGTGGCCGTTCGCGTCGAGATACCGCAGGTTCGGGCTCTGCGACTCGAGCGACAGGTCCGGCCCGTTGATCACCTTGCCGGACGCGTTCAAGCCCGCGACCGGAGCGACGCCCGTGTCGATGACGGCGACGTCGACGCCCTTGCCCGTGTAGCCGGCGTTCCACCACGCCTGCACGCCGTTGCCGACGGTGACGTTCTGCATGGAATACGAGTCGCTCGCCGGGTCGTAGCCGGAAGCGCCCCACGAGGCCCCGGAGCGCATCCCGCCGAGTACGAGGGCCAGGATCACGGCGAAGATGGTCAACCGCCAGGCCTTGAAACGAGAACCGTCGCGCGTGGTGAGGTGTGCCCCCACGTCTACCTCCTTGTCGCGACCGCCCTGATGCCGCAGAACGTGCCGCAGTAGCCGCCAATCAGTCGCCGGAACGTAGGCGAGCATCGGGCGGCGATCCTCCCGCTAAAGGGGGAGGCGAATGGCTCGGACGAGGGATTTCGAGCGCCTACGATCTCTTGCGTGACCTCGGTCCTCGACTCGGTGCCGCCGCGGTTCAGCGCGGAGGACGCCGCCCGGATCGCGGCGGAGACGTTCGGCCTGCGCGGCACCGCCTCGGCGCTCGGCAGCGAGCGCGACCAGGCATTCCTGCTGGACAACGGAGTCCTCAAGATCTCGAACTCCGGGGAGGACGAGGCCGTGCTCGACCTCGAGGAGGCGGCGATCGCCCACGTCGCCGCCGTCGATCCGGACCTGCCGGTCGCCCGGCAACTCGCACCGCGGGCGACGTTCGACGGCCATCAGGTGCGCCTGTTCGAGCGGCTGCAC
>DATEPQ010000084.1:0-5077 GCA_035273125.1 Gaiellaceae bacterium | reverse complement strand
CCGACGATCGCGATCTTGTCGCGCACCTTGCCGGTCACCTCGGTGATCTCCGCCTGGTCGCGGGCCGGCCTGGTCTTGTGCATGATCGCGAAGTCGCCCTCGATCATGTTCGCGAAGCGGACGGCGACCTTCGCGCGGCCTTCGTCGGGCGCGACCGAGACGACGCCTGGGCCGGTCAGGCCGAGATCGCGGAAGTGGCGCGCGAACAGCGGCTGTGCCGTCATGTGGTCGACAGGGATCGTGAAAAAGCCCTGGATCTGGCCCGCGTGCAGGTCCATCGTGAGGACGCGGTCGGCGCCGGCGAGCTGGATCATGTCGGCGACGAGCCGCGCCGAGATCGGCTCGCGCGGCTTGGCCTTGCGGTCCTGGCGCGCGTACGGGAAGAGCGGCACGACGGCCGTGATCCGCTTCGCCGACGCGAGCTTCGCGGCCTGGATCATGAAGAGGAGCTCCATCAGGTACTCGTCGACGTCCCCGACGCCGGTCTGGACGATGAAGACGTCGGCGCCGCGGATCGACTCGAGGTAGCGGCAGTACGTCTCGCCGTTCGAGAACGTCTCGAGCTCCACGTCGCCGAGCTCGACGCCGAGCTTCTCGGCGATGTTCTGGGCGAGGTCCGGGTGCGAGCGGCCGGCGAAGACCATCAGCCGCTTGAGCGGGCCTCGCTCGATGAAGTGCTGCGGGGACGGATCCGTCACAGCGCGCGCCTCCTCGAGCCCCGGCAGGGCCAGTTCAGTCGCCGTCGGGCTTTCCATGCTTCTCGTAGACCCAGCCTTCCTTCGTTGTCTGCCGCGGAGCAAATCCGGCCAGCGAACCGGGAGGGACATCATCGGTGATGACGGAGCCGGCTGCAATCCAAACGTCGTCGCCAATCTCGACCGGGGCATCGAAGACAGTGTCAACGCCGGTCCTGACGTTGCGGCCGATCCTGGTGCGACCCTTGGGCTCGCCCGGCTCGTGCGGGAAGTTCGCCGTGATGTTGCCGGCCGCGACGTTCGAGCCCTCGCCCACCTCGGCGTCGCCGACGTACGAGAGATGCGGGATCTTGGCGCCCGCGCCGACTGCGGCGTTCTTCACCTCGACGAAGGTGCCGATCTTCGCGCCCTCGCCGATCACGCTCACCGCCCGGACGTACGCGAACGGCCCGATCTCGGCGCCGCCTTCGATGCGCACGCCGCCGCGGATCACGGTAAAGGGGTGGATGACGACGTCGGGCTCGATCTCGACGCCTGCCTCGATCCAGGTCGTGGCCGGGTCGACGATCGTGACGCCGGCGAGCATGTGTGCCTCGTTGATCCGGCCGCGAAGCGAGCCGGCAGCGAGCGCGAGCTCGGCGCGCGTGTTGACGCCCTCGGCCTCGAGCGGATCGTCCACGAGCTGGACCGCGCACGGCTCTCCGTCCGACACGAGCAGGCCGAGCGTGTCGGTCACGTACAGCTCGCCCTGGGCGTTGTGCGCGTCGAGCCGCTCGAGCGTCGGCCAAAGCTTCTCGGCGCGGAAGACGTAGATGCCGGAGTTGACCTCCCGCAGCGCGAGCTCGTCGGGTGAGGCGTCGGCGGCTTCGACGATCCGGGCGAGACGACCGTCACCGTCGCGCACGATCCGCCCGTACGCGCCCGCGTCCGCCGGCTCGAAGGAGAGAACCGTCGCAGCTGCGCCCTCCGCGCGGTGTGTGGCAACGAGCGTTCGAATGGTCTCCGGCCTGAGCGCCGGGACGTCACCGTTGAGGACGAGTACGTCGCCGTCGAAGCCCTCGAGCGCGGTGCGCGCACAACGTACGGCGTCACCCGTCCCGCGCGGCTCCTCCTGAACGGCGATCTCGACGTCTTCGAGCAAATCGCTCGTCTGGGGCGAGGCAACGACGACGAGCCGCTCGACGCCGGCACCGCGCGCCGCGTCGACGACCCAGTCCACCATCCGGCGACCGAGGATCCGGTGCAGGTGCTTCGGCGTCGCGCTCCTCATGCGCGTGCCGATTCCGGCGGCCATCACGACTGCTGCGAGCTCGTCTGCCATGTCAGGAAGAAGTGGCTGGGGCGCCAGGATTCGAACCTGGGATCACGGGACCAAAACCCGTTGCCTTACCACTTGGCTACGCCCCAGGGGCACGGAAGTCTAGCGTCGGTCGAGGAGCAGCAGGCCCAGGGCGACGAGCGCGAAAATCACGAGCAGGACGATGAGCGCGCCGATGAGGATGTAGCCGGCGGCCACGAGGATCGTGGCCCCGAGCTGCGACGCTGCGAGCAGCCACGTCAGCTGGTGCAGGAGTCCCGATTTCGTCCTCTCGGTCGTGTAGCGGTAGAGCATGAGGCAGGCGATCGCGATGACGCCGAGCACGATGATCGTCCCGATGTGCAGGCCGTGCGTGACCCACGCCAGGACGCCCTCGACAACTGCGACCCACAGCACGATGCGGAACCGGTGGCGATGGAACCACCCTTCCTGCCTCGCGCCCTCGACTGCATGCGACGACATGCGCATCAACCGTACCACGCTGGTGCCGTGACCCAAGTCCGGCCGAGGCGGCGAAGCGTGCGTCCGGCTGCCTCCGCGTCGCGGCGGTGATTGAACAGCCCGTACAGCGCTGGACCGGCGCCGGAGACGTCCGCGCGGAAAGCGCCAGCCTCTCGAATCGTCGCCGCGAGCGGCGAGCTCACGAGGTCGTTCGGCGGCAGAACGGCGAGGTCGCGAGCCCGCTTCACCCCGGCAAGCCCGTCGAGGAGCGCCTGCCGTCGCTCGGCGAACCCGGCCACGTCGTGGCGCGCGTCGAAGGAGTCGTAGACGTCGGCGGTCGAGCTCTTCGCGGTGTCGTGCGGGAGGAGGACGACGACCCAGAAGTCCTGCGGCAAATCGAGCGGCTCGAGGTCGCTCCCGTCGCCCGAGCCCAGCTGCGGACCGTCGACGAGGAAGAACGGGACGTCGGCCCCGATGCCTGCCGCCAGCCGGAGCAGCTCCTCGGCCGGCCGCGGCTCGGGCAGCGTCTCGTTCGCAAGCCGGAGCGCGGTGGCCGCGTCGGAGCTGCCACCGCCGAGGCCGGCAGCGACCGGGATTCGCTTCTCGATGCGCACGCGCCAGCGCGGCTCGACGCTGGCACTGTGTGCGAGCCCGCGAAGCGCCGCCTCGACGAGCGTGTCGTCGGGAAAGCCCTCGACCCGAAGCTCCCGCGCCTCTTGCAGCTCGATCCGGTCGACGAGGTCGATGCGCTGCAGGACGGTCAGGACCTCGTGCTTGCCGTCGTCGCGCAGCGGTCCCACGACGAGCGCGAGGTTGACCTTGGCCGGAGCCGGTGCCCGGCTCACTCCAGGGCCTCCGTCAGGGTGACGAACTCGGGCGGCGCAAGCGCCTCGGCCCGGGTCTCCGCGGTTTGGCCGATCGCCGCGAGAGCCCTCGCGGCCTCGTCACGCGATGCGACCCCCGCGAGCGCGAGCGAGTTCGGCAGCGTCTTGCGCCGGTGGGCGAAGGCGCCGGTGACGACCTCCTTCACCCGGTCGTAGTTCGGGGGCAGCTCGGTCCGGCGGAACGCGACAAGCGCCGAGTCGACGTTCGGCGGCGGCCGGAAGACGGTGCGCGAGACCGCGTGGAACCCGGTCCGCTCGGTCGCGAGCTGGACGAGCACCGACACGGCGCCATAGTCCTTCGTTCCGGGTGGCGCGAAGAACCGGTCGGCGACCTCCCGCTGCACCATCACGCACCACAGGCCGACGCTCGGCAGCCCGTCGAGGCTCTCCACCACGAGCGGAGTCGCGACGTTGTAGGGCAGGTTGGCCACGAGCTTCGTCGCGTCCTGCGGGAGGTCGAGCTGGAGCGCGTCCCCGAAGACGAGGTCGACGTTCTCGCCGAGGTCGCTCAACGCCGGCTCGAGTGCGCGGTCGATCTCGACCGCGTGGACCAGGCGCACGCGCGCAGCCAAATAGCGAGTGAGAACGCCCTTTCCCGGCCCTATCTCGAGCACGACGTCCTCCGGCCCGAGCTCGGCGAGGCGGCCGATCACCTCGAGGATGTTCGGATCGCGCAGGAAGTGCTGGCCGTACTCCTTCCTGGGACGCGCGCTCACGGCAGCAAGAAGCATTCGGCGGCGTTCCGCTCGATCCGGCGTTCAAGCTCGGCCGGCTCCTCCCGGCGGGCCCGGGCGAGTGCGGCGAGCGTGTGGACGACGTTCGCCGGCTCGTTCGGCCGGCCGCGGACGGGCTGCGGGGCGAGATACGGCGAGTCGGTCTCGGCGAGGATGCGGTCGCGCCGGACCTCGGTCGCTGCGAGCCGGAGCTCGACAGCCTTGGGGAAGGTGGCGTTGCCCGCGAACGAGACGTACCAGCCCCGTTCGAGCGCGGCAGGCAGCATGTGCGGCGCCGAGAAGCAGTGGAGGACGACCGAGCCGGGGTGACCGGTGAGCGCGGTCAGCGTGTCGTCGTCCGCAGCGCGCGTGTGGATCACGACCGGCTTCTCGAGCTCCGCGGCGAGCTCGAGCTCGGCCGCGAAGAGCCGTCGCTGGTCGGCACGGGGCGCGTAGTCCCGGAACCAGTCGAGCCCGGTCTCCCCTACGGCGACCGCCTTCGGGTGCGCGAGCAGCTCCCGCAACGCCGCGAGGTCGTCGGAGGTCGCACTCCCCGCGTCGTGCGGGTGGATGCCGAGGATCGCGAAGACGCCGTCGTGCTGCTCGGCGAGCGAGAGAGCCCGACGGCAGTCCTCCACGTTCGTGCCGACGGTGAGGATCCGGTCGACGCCGGCGTCGGCCGCACGCCGGATCGCCCCGTCGGTGTCCTCGAGCGAGGTGAGGTGCGCGTGCGTGTCGATCACGGGAGCTCGGCGGCGAGGACTTCCTCCGCGTCGAGCTTGCGGAAGAGCGGCCGCGGCTCGCGCAGCGTCTGGCCGGCCGGCAGCTCGCTCGGGGCCCAGGAGCCGACCCAGCTCGCATAGTCGCCCGTGAGGATCTCGTGCGTGGAGCCGTCCTTCTCCTCGACGGTGCGGCGCTCGAGTGGGCCGGCGATCCAGCCCTCGTAGCCGAGCAGCTCGTGCAGCGCCTGCGAGCTGAAGGGCAGGAACGGCGTGAACAGCGTCTTCAGCGAGTCGACCGCGGTCA
>DATEPQ010000083.1:0-5612 GCA_035273125.1 Gaiellaceae bacterium | reverse complement strand
TCGTCCGGTCTCGTCACGAGCCGCACCGCGCAGGAGCGCGGGATCGGCGGCGAGGTCGTGGCCTTCATCTGGTAAGCGAATGAGTCGTATCGGCAAAGCCCCCATCCCGGTCCCCGACGGCGTCACCGTCACGATCGAGCCTGCCCGCGTCGCGGTCGCCGGTCCGCTCGGGACGCTGCAACAGCAGGTTCCCGCGCGCATGAAGATCGAGCAGCGCGACGGCGAGGTCGTCGTCTCGCGGCCGACCGAGCGCGGCGAGGACCGCGCGCTCCACGGTCTCACCCGCACGCTGGTGGCGAACATGGTCCAGGGGGTGACGCAGGGCTTCGAGAAGAAGCTCGAGATCCAGGGCGTCGGCTACCGCGCGCAGCTCAAGGGCACCGACCTCGAGCTCAGCGTCGGCTACTCGCATCCCGTCACGATCAAGCCGCGCACCGGCATCAGCTTCGAGGTTCCGACCCCGACGGAGATCTTCGTCAAGGGGACGGACAAGCAGATGGTCGGCCAGACGGCCGCCGAGATCCGCAAGGTGCGCCCGCCCGAGCCCTACAAGGGCAAGGGCATCCGCTACGAGGGCGAGTACGTGAGACGAAAGGTCGGGAAACGTGCCTAGCCTGACCGTCAGAGACGCTCGCCTGCGGCGCCACCGCCGCGTGCGCGCGAAGGTGTACGGCACGGCCGAGCGGCCGCGCCTCGTCGTCTTCCGCTCGAACCGCGGCATCGAGGCCCAGCTCGTCGACGATTCCGCCGGCAAGACACTCGCATCGGCGTCGCACCTCGCGCTGGCGAAGTCGTTCAAGGGCGACAAGACGGCGCAGGCCGAGGCGGTCGGCAAGGCGCTCGCCGCAGCGGCGAAGAAGGCCGGGTTGGCCAGGTGCGTCTTCGACCGCGGCGGCTACCTCTACCACGGACGCGTCAAGGCGCTCGCCGACGGCGCGCGCGAGGGAGGACTCGAGTTTTGAGCACGATCGAATACACCGAGACGCGCGAGCTGAAGGAGCGCGTCGTCGAGATCAACCGCGTCGCGAAGGTCGTCAAGGGCGGCCGGCGCTTCTCCTTCACGGCGCTCGTCGTCGTAGGCGACGAGGTCGACCGGGTCGGCGTCGGCTACGGCAAGGCGCGCGAAGTGCCGCTCGCGATCACCAAGGCCGTCGAGGACGCGAAGAAGAACCTCTTCACCATCCCGAAGCACGGCTCCACGATCACGCACGAGGTGCTCGGCAGGTTCGACGCCGCGAGGGTGCTGCTGCGTCCCGCCTCGGAGGGAACCGGCGTCATCGCCGGCGGCGGCGTGCGCGCGGTGCTCGAGCTCGGCGGCGTCCGCGACGTGCTCGCGAAGAGCCTCGGGACGACGAACCCGATCAACATGGCGAAGGCGACGGTCGCTGCGCTGCAGGACCTGCGCCGCCCGGAGGACGTGGCCAAGATCCGCGGCAAGCGCATCCACGAGGTGCTCCCCCTGCCGGCCGAACAGCCGGCCGCAGCGGAGGAGGAAGCTCCCCTCGAGGAAGCCGCGCTCGCGGTCGAGGTCGTCGCAGAGCAGCCGGCGGTGATCGAGGAAGCTCCCGCCGAAGCAGCGCCCGTGGAGGACGAGCCCGAGAAGCCGGTCGCCGAGGCCGAGCCCGCAGCCGAGCCCGAGGCACCAGCCGAGCCGGAGCAGCCCGCGGAGCCGCCGGCCGAGCCGGTGGCCGAGAAGCCGAAGCGGCGCGGGCTGCGCCGCAAGAAGGACGACTCCTAGTGGCCAAGCTGCTCATCACCCAGGTCCGGTCCCAGATCGGGCAGTCCGAACGACATCGCGGTACCCTGCGCGCACTCGGGCTCGGCCGCATCGGCCGCAGCGCCGAGCACGAGGAGTCCCCGGTGCTCGCCGGCATGCTCCGCAAGGTCCGCCACCTCGTGAAGATCGAGAACGCCTGAGCCAATGCCCGATAAGCAGCTGAATCTCTCCAATCTCTCGCCGGCACAGCCGCGCGAGGACCGGAAGCGCGTCGGGCGCGGCCTCGGCTCCGGCAAGGGTCGCTACTCGGGGCGCGGGATCAAGGGCCAGAAGTCGCGCTCGGGCTCCCACAAGATGCGCGCCGGCTTCGAGGGAGGCCAGACGACCATCTACATGCGACTCGGCAAGCTGCGGGGCGCGACGTCCAAGGACGCGATGCCGATCGGCCCGTTCCGCACCTTCACCCAGCCCGTCAACCTCCGCGACCTCGACCGGTTCGACGCCGGCGACGAGGTCACGCCCGAGACGCTCGTCTCCAAGCGCCTGATCAAGAACACGCGCACCGACGTGAAGCTGCTCGGCGTCGGCGAGGTGACGAAGAAGCTCACCGTGCGCGTCCACGCGATCTCCGCGTCGGCGCGGGAGAAGATCGAGGCAGCCGGCGGAACCGTCGAGCTCCTGCGCGAGCCGAAGGTCAAGAAGGCCCGCCATCGCAAGGCGAAGCCCGCAGCCGCCGCAGAGCCGGAGGCCACGGCGGACGAGCAGCCCGAGGAGGCTCCGGCCGAGGAGCCCGACGCGAAGGAGGCGACGGAGGAGTAGATGTTCGCCTGGCTCGCAAACGTCTGGCGTGTCCCTGAGCTCCGCCGCCGCCTTCTCTTCACGGCTGGCGTGCTCGCCGTCTACCGGCTCGGCTCGTGGGTGCCCGCACCCGGAGTCGACCAGCAGGCGATCAACCAGTTCTTCACCAGCGGTGCCGGCAGCGGCGGCGCGCTGAGCCTCCTGAACCTTTTCTCCGGCTCGGCGCTCTCACGCTTCTCGCTCTTCGCGCTCGGGATCATGCCCTACGTCACCGCATCGATCATCTTCCAGGTGCTCGCGGTGGTCGTGCCCTCGCTGGAGCGCCTCCAGAAAGAGGGCGAAGCCGGCTACGCGAAGATCACGCAGTACACCCGGTACCTCACCGTCGCGCTCGCCGCGGCGCAGTCGACCGGCTACGCATTTCTCTTCAAGCACAGCGGCGCTCTTCCGAACACGAATTCCGGCCGGCTGATCATCATCGTCCTCACCCTCACCGGCGGCACCACGCTGCTCATGTGGATGGGCGAGCAGATCACCAAGCGGGGCATCGGCAACGGGATCTCTCTCCTGATCTTCGCCTCGATCCTCGCGTATGCCCCCTCGGGCATCAGCGGCTGGATCAACGGCGGGACGTCGGGCCGCCTCTTCTTCCCACTCGTCGCGCTCGGGATCGTCGTCGCGGTCGTCTTCGTGATGGAGGGCCAGCGGCGGATCCCGATCCAGTACGCGCGGCGCCAGCTCGGCAACCGGCAGACGACCGGCGGCTCGACCTACATGCCGCTCAGCGTCGTCATGGCCGGCGTCATCCCGATCATCTTCGCCGCCGCGATCCTCGCCGTCCCGCAGACGATCGGCAGCTTCAAGGTCGATTGGAGCAACTGGCTGACGAAGAACTTCAGCCCGACGGGCTGGAAGTACCTGCTGCTCGAGGCGATCCTGATCATGCTGATGACCTACTTCTATACGTCGGTCGTCTTCAACCCCGTGGAGCAGGCCGACAACCTGCGCAAGTACAACGGCTACATTCCGGGCATCCGGCCGGGCCCGCCGACTGCGGCGTACTTCGACCGCGTCCTCAACCGGCTCACCTTCCCCGGCGCGCTGTTCCTCGCGGCTGTCGCGGTTGCGCCGTCGATCTTCATCGCGGAGTTCCACTTCTCGCAGGCGGTGTACCGCGCGCTCGGCGGCACCTCGGTCCTCATCGTCGTCGGCGTCGCGCTGCAGACGATGCGACAGATGGAGTCGCAGATGGTCATGCGCCACTACGAAGGGTTCCTCAGGTAGATGCTCTCCCTCGCCGATCGCACGCGTCCGCGTCCTGCAACCCGGCGCCTCGCGGCGTCCTCGGTCGCGCCCGTAGCCTCCGGCTACGAACGCTCCCTGCGTCCTTGCGACGCTTGGTTTTCGGCCGCGTGCGTGCACGATCGCCTCGGTCGACCATCTTGCTGAACGTATTGGTCCTCGGGCCGCAGGGCTCGGGGAAAGGCACGCAGGCGCAGCGGATCAACGCGATGTACGGGATTCCGCACATCGCGACTGGCGACATGATCCGCGACATGAAGGACCTGCCCAACGAGGTGGGGCGGGAGCTGAAGGCCGTCTACGACCGCGGCGACCTCGTGTCGGACGACCTGATGATCCGCCTGATCCGCGAGCGTCTCTCGCGCGGCGACACCATGCACGGCTTCGTCCTCGACGGCTTCCCGCGCACGATGCCCCAGGCCGAGGCGCTGTACGAGCTGCTCCGCGAGCTCGGCCGTGACCTCGACGTCGTATTCGATTTTCAGGTTCCGGACCGCGACGTGCTCCTAGGGCGGCTGCTGAGCCGGGCCGCGGAAGAGGGCCGTTCCGACGACACGCCCGAGGCGATCGAGCGGCGACTCGAGCTCTACGAGCGAGAGACCGCGCCGCTCGTCGAGTACTACCGCGCGCACCAGGCGAATGTCGTCGGAGTCCACGCCGACCGCAGCAAGGACGAGGTCTTCCGCGAGATCGACGACGCGCTCGCCGCGAGCCAGCGGCATCGCAAGGTGGAAGCGTGATCGTCCGGAAATCGGAAGCCGAGATCGAGGGGATGGCGCGCGCGGGCGCGCTCCTCGCCGAAACCCTGACGCTCGTGGCCGAGCACCTCGAGCCCGGAGTGGAGATGCGCGAGCTGGACCGCATCGCGGACGAGCACATCGAGTCGAAGGGCGGCTATCCGACCTCCAAGGGCTACAAGGGCTTCCCGGCCGCGCTCTGCATCTCGCCCAACTCGATGGTCGTGCACGGGATCCCCGGGGCCTACCGCGCGCGCGAGGGCGATCTGATCTCGCTCGACCTCGGCGTCACACTCGACGGACTCGTTGCCGACAGTGCGGTGACGCTGCCGGTCGGCGAGATCTCACCCGAGGCGCAGCGGCTCCTCGACGTCTGCAAGGCGGCGCTCGCGGCGGGTATCGAGCAGGCCCGGGTCGGCAACCGCCTCTCCGACATCTCGCACGCCGTCCAGGTCGTGGTCGAGGAGGCGGGCTTCTCGGTCGTGCGCAGCCTCGTCGGTCACGGCGTCGGCCGCTCGTACCACGAGGACCCGCAGATCCCGAACTACGGGCCGCCCGGCCGCGGCCCGCTGCTGCAGGAAGGGATGACGCTCGCGATCGAGCCGATGATCACCGCCGGCGAGGCGGACGTCTACGTCCACGCCGACGAGTGGTCGATCTCGTCCGTCGACGAGTCCCTCGCGGCCCACTTCGAGCACACCGTCGCGGTCACCGCGGAGGGTCCCAGGGTGCTGACGACCGAAAAAGCCGCTTTGCTACGATGATCGCCTTCGCGCACGGCTCTGCCGTGCGCGTGTTCACGTCCGAGACTCCTATTCGCTGAAGGGAATTTGCCTACCAGGGAAGAGAAGATCGAGGTTGAAGGCGAGGTCGTCGAAGCGCTCCCGAGCACGATGTTCCGGGTGCAGCTCGACGGCGGGGGCCACACCGTGCTCGCGACCATCTCCGGGAAGATGCGGAAGCACTACATCCGGATCCTGCCGGGCGACAAGGTCAAGGTCGAGCTCAGCCCCTACGACCTCAACCGCGGTCGGATCACCTACAGGCACCGCTGAGAT
>DATEPQ010000082.1:0-5080 GCA_035273125.1 Gaiellaceae bacterium | reverse complement strand
CGTGATCAGGTCGGCGAAGATGAAGCTGATCACGCCGCCGAAGCTGATGCCGCCGTGCCAGAGCGCCGCGGCGAGCGGGACGTTTCCCACCGAGCAGACGAAGCTGATGAGCGCGATGAACGGGCCGACGACCACGTTCTGCAGCGACGTCCAGAAGCCGTGCCCGGTGAGGAAGATCTCGTTCCAGAAGCTCACCGGCACGAGGACGGCGAGGAAGCCGGCGACGAGATAGCCGGCGGCCATCTCCTTCCGCAGCATCTTCGCGTCGGCGAAGGTGTAGCTCGCCGCGTCTGCCCAGCCCGCCGGCGAGGTCAGGCGCCTTCGCCAGCTGTCGCGTGAGGCTCCCGGGCCGTGGTCGTGGCCGGGGTCGCCGACTCTCGCGCGAGCGGCCTCGGTCTCCCGCCGGCGCAGCACGACGCGGGCGAGGAGCACGAACAGGGCGATCATGATCGCGCCGCCGACGAACTCGGCGAGCGCGAACTGCCAGCCCATCAGCACCCAGAGCACGACCCCGAGCTCGATCACGAGGTTCGTCGAGGCGAACATGAAGACCATCGAGCTCACGAAGTCGGCGCCCCGCTGGAAGAGCGTCTTCGCCATCGCCGACGCGGCGTACGAGCACGACGACGAGGCGGCGCCGAAGAAGGTCGCGCGTGCGATCTCGCGCGGGCCGCGGCCGCCGAGCCGCCGTTCCATCTCCGAGCGCGAGACGAACGCCTGCACCGCACCCGAGAGCCCGAACCCGAGGATGAGCGCCCAGAGCGTCACCCAGAACATGAAGAAGGCCTCGCGGAACGAGTGCGCGATGTCGGTCAGGACGTGCATTGCTCCTAGAGCGGCGGGCCTTCGGCGGCCGGCTCCGGCTCCGGCTCCCGGTCACCGCGCAGGAAGAGGCCACCGATGAGGAGCACCAGCAGCTCGACCAGCGTGAGCGCCACCCGGTTCAGCGCGACGCCGCCGAGCGCCTGCCCCGGCGTCGCGACCGCCAGCAGCAGCCCGTACATCGAGGCCTCCCTCGGTCCGAGGCCCGAGGGTGCGAACACGAAGACGACCGCCACGATCGCGCCGACAGCAGCCACCCCGCCGAGGTAGACGATCGTCGCGGCCTCGGGATGCGCGCCGACCGAGCGCAGGAGGAACCAGAGCGCGACGCCACCCAGCACCCACGTCCCCGCGTAGAAGAGGAGCAGCGCGCTGATGGTCCGTCCGCGCATGTCCGGCAGCTCCTTCGTGTAGCCGATCCGCCGCAGCACCCAGCCCGCGAGGGGCCGGAACACGCGCGGCTGGACGAGCACCGCCAGGACTCCGCCGAAGATCACGAGCGGCACGAGCGGGGCGTCCACGTTGTCGACGAACGGCAGGCTGACGACGAAAACGATCACGCCCGCGACCGCGGACAGACCTGCCTCGAGCAGCATCGAGGAGGTGACGAGGGCCGCATCGGTCACGCCGGCGCGGCGCGCCGCGACAACCCGCGCGGCCGGAGCCCAGATCGCGCCGGGGATGTACTTGGCGAGCATCGAGATCATCTCGGCGCGGAGCGCCGCGGGGTAGGAGAGCCGGATCCCCCACTCCGCGAGGATCCACGTCCAGCCGATCACGAAGACGAGGTAGTACGCAGCGAGCGCTGCGCAGCCGAGCGCGAACAGGACGAGGTTGGCGCGGGCGAGGTCGTGACCGGCCGAGCTGATCGAGCCGCGAATCGCCCAGCCGAGGCTGGCGAAGAAGACGGCGAGCACGATGAGCTGGGCAGCGCCGAGCAGCCGACGGTGCCGGGAGGCCCAACTCGCCACGTCCGCAAGGCCGCTCATCTAGTCCACTCTTAGCACGGCGGCACCCTCGATCCGCCCCGCGCGGAGCCGCTCGAGCGCCTCATTCGCCTGCTCGAGCGGGAATTCGACGACCTCGGTGCGCACGGGCACGCGCGGCGCGAGGGCGAGGAACTCCTTCCCGTCACTGCGCGTCAGGTTCGCGACCGAGCGGATGACGCGCTCCTCCCAGAGCAGCTCGTACGGGAAGCTCGGGACGTCGCTCATGTGGATCCCTGCGCAGACGACGATTCCGCCGCGCGCGAGGGCGCGGAGCGCGGCGGGGACGAGCTCGCCCACCGGCGCGAAGATGATCGCGGCGTCGAGCTCCTCGGGGGCCGGCTCGTCCGACGGGCCCGCCCACTCGCAGCCGAGCTCGAGCGCGAAGGTTGCTGCCGCCTCGTCTCCCGGCCGGACGAAGCCGAACACGCGTCGCCCCTCGTGGCGCGCGACCTGGACGACGATGTGCGCCGACGAGCCGAAGCCGTAGAGGCCGAGTCGCTCGGCGTCGCCGGCGAGCCGGAGCGAGCGGTAGCCGATCAGTCCTGCGCAGAGGAGCGGCGCGGCTTCGACATCGCCGTACTCGTCCGGGATCGGCAGGCAGTACCGCTCGTCGGCGACGACCCATTCCGCGTAGCCGCCGTCGAGGTCGTAGCCCGTGAAGCGAGCCGATTCGCACAGGTTCTCGCGGCCCGAGAGGCAATAGCGGCACGTGCCGCCCGTCCAGCCGAGCCACGGCACACCAAGCCGGCGGCCGTCCTCCGTCCGGCCCACGACCTGGTGCCCGGGCACGAGCGGGAGTTTCGGACGCGGCAGCTCTCCGTCGACGACATGGAGATCGGTGCGGCAGACACCGCACGCCGAGACCCGCAGCCGCACCTGCCCCGCCCGGGGCTCGGGCACCGGCACCTCCTCGAACCGCAACGCCTCCCCGGCCCCGTGAAGCACCATCGCGCGCACGAGAAGCATCGTCCCATGCGGCCACGTCCGGTGTCAGACACCGGACGTGGCTCGAAAGGACGGTGCGGAACGACCGCGTCGCAGTCGTTCAGCCACTCCGGCCCCGATGGAGCACGGCTCCTTCGGCCACGTCCGGTGTCAGACACCGGACGTGGCTCGAGAGGACGGTACGCTCGCGCGGTGGAGAAGACCCTCCCGTACGGCTGGTACACGGATCCCGAGATCCTCCGGCAGGAATGGGAGCGGATCATCCTTCCGGCGTGGCAGTACGTCGGACACACCGGCCAGCTCGCGCAGCCCGGCTACTTCGCCGCCGCCGCAGGACGCACGCCGATCGTCGTCACCCGAGACCGCGAGGGCACCCTGCGCGGCTTCGTCAACGTCTGCCGCCACCGCGGCCACGTGCTCGCCGCCGGCGAGCAGCGGCGCGAGACCCTGCAGTGCCCGTACCACGCTTGGACGTACGGCCTCGACGGCCGTCTCCGCAAGGCGCCGCGCAGCGAGGAGGAGCCGGACTTCCCCCACGACGAGCTGGGCCTCGTCCCCATCGCCGTCGACGCGTGGGGCCCGTTCGTCTTCGCCAACACCGCGCCCGACCCGGAACCGCTCGCGCACGCGCTCGGCTCGCTCCCGGCCCAGGTGGCCGAGCTAGGCCTCGACGTCGACTCGCTCGTCCACCACTCCCGCTGGGAGGCCGAGATCGCCGCGAACTGGAAGATCGTGAGCGAGAACTTCCTCGAGTGCTACCACTGCCAGGTCGCGCATCCCGCGTTCAGCGAGCTCGTCGACACGTCCCCCGACGCGTACATGCTCTCGACGGACGGTCGCCTCTCGACCCAGCACGGCCCACTCCGCACGGTCACCCCTGCCGACGAGCTGCCACGCGCGCAGTTCCACTTCCTCTGGCCGAACCTCGGGATCAACATCTTCCCCGGCCGGCCGAACATCTCGATCGGCCCCATCGTGCCCCTCGCGCCCGACCGGACGTACCGCTTCCTCGACTACTTCTTCGGCCCGGACGTCGAGACCGCCTGGATCGACGACCTCCTCGCCTTCGACGACCAGGTGGGACGGGAGGACCGGACGCTCGTCGAGGGCGTGCAGCGCGGCGTCGAGTCCGGCGCGGTCGACCACGGCGTCCTCATGAGCGAGAGCGAGCAGCTCATCGCGCATTTCCAGGCGCTCACCGCCGCCGCGCTCCGCCGGTAGAGTCGCTTCTCCGCAGGTCTCGAACAACAGGAGGGCAAACCGTGAAGCGTCTTTTCCCGCTGCTTGCGCTCGCGGCACTGGTCTCGGCACTCGCCGCATGCGGCGGCGGAGGTGGCGGCTCGAACGACACCACGTCCACGAGCGCCGCCTCGTCCGTCCCGAACCCGCTCGTCTTCTGCGTGGATACGACCTACCCGCCCGCGGAGTCGATCGTCAACGGGAAGGCCCAGGGCTACGACATCGACATCGCGAACGCCATCGCGAAGCAGCTCGGCTCGACCGCCCAGATCAAGACGACCGGCTTCGACGTGATCATCCCTGCGCTCAAGCAGAAGAAGTGCGACGCGATCATCAGCTCGATGACCGTCACGCCCGAGCGCGCGAAGCAGGTCCACTTCTCGCCGTACGTCAACGTCGGCGCCTTCCTGATGGTGAAGAAGGGCAACCCGGCGCACATCACCGACCTCGCGTCGCTCAGCGGCAAGAGCGCCGCGGTCGAGGCTGCGACGACGGAGCTCGCAGGTCTGCAGGCCGAGAACAAGACCCTGAAGAAGCAGGGGAAGCCGGAGATCACGATCAAGAGCTACCCGGCCGACACGAGCGCCGCGGCGGCGATCCAGTCCGGGAAGGTGGAGGCGTACTTCGCCGACGCCCCGCCCGTTCTCTACTACATCCGCACGACACACGGGAAGTTCGAGACCGCCGGCAAGCAGCTCGAGACGGCGCCCGAGGGCATCGCCACCCGCATCGGCGACCCGCTCGGGGCGAAGATCAACAACGCGATCCAGGCGCTGTACCTGAACGGGAAGATGAAGTCGATCCTCGCGAAGTGGCAGGCAAGCCAGTTCGCTTTGCAGAACAAGTAGGGAAAGCCGCTGCCAGATGCACGGGCTCGTCGCAGTCGACTGGCACGTCATCTGGCAGCAGGTCTTCCATCCGAATCACATCTTCTTCCGCACGCTCTGGGCGACGGTCTACATCTCGGTCGTCTCCCAGGCAGCGGGAGTTCTCCTCGGGCTCGTCGCGGCGCTCGCCCGGATCTCCCGCTTTCCCCCGTTCCGCTGGATCTCGGGCGTCTACGTCCTGCTCTTCCGCGGCACGCC
>DATEPQ010000081.1:0-4740 GCA_035273125.1 Gaiellaceae bacterium | reverse complement strand
ACGATGCGTCCCGCGGAGCCGCGGCGCACCTGAACAGGCGCGCGTAGGTGAGCGCATCGGCGTCTCTCCTGAGTTGGCAGATGGACTCAGCTCTGGGTGCGCTCGACTAGCCGGCTGCGAGGAAGCGCTCGAAGCGCTCGGAACCCGAAGCGGATCGGACGCCGGGCCAAGAACAAGCTGGTCGGCCGCGTCCTCGGGCGCTCCGGGCTCTGGCGCTTCCTCTGGCGCTGATCGTGTCGGCCCCGACGCGCAGCGAGTCAGTCTCGCGCGAGGTCGGTCGTGTCGAGCTCGTACAGCCGCTCGAGTTCCTCGCCCTCGTCGGCGCTGCGGTAGAGCGTTGCGCGCGCGGTGCGGTTGGAGAGACGGAGCTCCCCGAGCGAGTTGTGGAAGCTTGGCCGCCGGATGAGCTTCCAGTCGGTGTCGGAGCGCGGGACGCCGGCAAGGCGGGCGAGTAGTCGCGTGACGGCAGCGGCAGGCCGGGAGGTGATCATCTTGACGGAGCGCCGCTGCATGGTGCTTAGGGGGTTGCGGAAGGGCGAGCAGACGATCTGGTAAACCCGGCTGGGCCCGGTCGACCTCGTCGGGAGCGTGACCTGGTTGATGTAGGCGTTGTGGACGTCGCCGCCGAGCAGCACGACCGTGGAGGGCGGCCGCTCGGCATCGTCGCCGTCGGCGACCGCGCGGAGCCAGTCGCAGAGGCGTTCGAAGGAGTCGTGGAAGGCGCTCCAGTGCTCGAGGTCGACGGCGCGGCGGATCTTTTCGCCGAGGCGCGCCGCGTGGCGTCCCCAGGCGCCGGCGCAGACGGCCTCGTTCCACGCCTCCAGGTGATGGATCCCCTTGGGCATGAAGACCGGGAGCGTGCTGGCGATGACGAGATGGTCGAACTCGCCCCGGGCGTGGTCGACGATCCAGTTCCATTCCTCTTCGTCGATCATCTCGCGGCGATCCTCGTCGAGGACGCGGGCGGAGCGCGAGTCGATCACGAGCAGCCGCGAGTCGCCGAAGTCGCGGTAGTACGCCCAGCGCGAGTGTGCCGATTCGCGGTCCCAGCGGCGGGCGGCCTCGCGCAGACGCGGTCCCGCGTCCGCGTCGGCTCGGACGAGCGGGAGCAGCTCCTCTTCGGCGAGTTGCGGCGGCGAGAGATTGCCGAGGTGCTGATAGAGCCAGTAGGACATGAAGGCGCCGGTGATCCGCTTGTCCCACCACGGCTCCTGGCGCATCTCGCCGACCCATTCGGCGGAGATGTTCCAGTCGTCGTTGACGTCGTGGTCGTCGAAGATCATCGCCGTGGGTACCGTCGAGAGCAGCCAACGGATGTCCGGGTCGGTCCACGACTCGCGGTAGAGGCGCGTGTACTCCTCGAAGTCCGCGATCTCCTCGCCCGGCGGCTCCCGTACGTCGCGCCTGGACTCGATGAACTCGGCCGTGGCGGGGGAGACCTCGTCGGCGTAGACCTGGTCGCCGAGCAGGAGAAGCGCGTCGGGCCACTCGACCCCAGCCCGCTGCAGCTGCCGCGAGTACGCCCAGAGCGCATCGATTCCGGTCTCCGGGAATTCTCCCGGCTTCGGTTGTGGATCGCCTCTGCGACAGGAGCCGAAGACGAGTTGCACCTGCCGCTCGCCGCGGCGCGTGTGCACCGCCGGCCCCGGCCGGCCGTCCTCGGGGGGCCAGACGAGCCGCCCGTCGAGGCGGACGTCGTACTCGATCACCGAGGCCGGTTGGAGATCGTCGACGAGGAGCAGCGCGTAATGATGCCCCTCGACACAGAACGTCCGGTCGCGGTGGCCGAGCATCTCGACCTCACAGGGCCGGCTCGTCTCGAGCCAGAAGCTCGCGCTCTTCGTGCCGGCGTAGCGCAACAGCGGTCCGAGCACGAGCTCTGCGGCAGCCGACTCCGCCGGCGCACCGGCCGCCTCCGCTCCAGGCATTCGCAGGACTCTACTGGTCCGGAAACGGCGGCAAGCGCGTGTGTTGCGCGGCGAGAGCGGGCACCTCGTCCGTCGTGCAATCGAGGCTTGCAGCGCGGTCGATCGAGATCATCCTCGACGGTCAGGCCGCTTCGGGGGCGTACGCGGCTTCGCCGACCTTCCCGCCGTACCGCGATTTCTGCTGGTTTCGGGACGGCGCCTTCATCGCGGAGGCGATGTCCCGCGTGGGGGAGACCGAGAGCGCGGAGCGCTTCTTCGACTGGTGCGCCGAGATCGTCCGGCGGGCTCCATCCGGGCCGTGGGACTCGAGGTACAGGCTCGACGGGTCTACCGATCCGGTCGCGTGGTGGCCGCACCGGCAGTTCGACGGTCTGGGCTTGTGGGTCTGGGCGTTGGAGAACCACCTCGAGCGGCATCGAGTCGGGTCACGGTGGAGCGACGCGGCGGAGGCGACGCGGGTTTTCCTCGCCGAGCACTGGAGCGAGCCGTGCCACGACTGGTGGGAGGAGCGCAGCGGCGTGCATGCGGCGACGCTGGGCTGCATCTGGGCAGCGCTGCCCAGGGACGACATCGCATCGAGTGCGCGCGACGCGCGCGAACGCGAGCGGCTCGATGGATCGCACGCGTTCCTCGTCGTGCTCGGGCTCGCGGAGGAGCGCGTGCTCGAACGGATCGAGGCGACGCTCGGCTATCACCGGCACGCAGACGACGAGTACTACGGCGGCGGCGAGTGGCCGCTCCTTGCCGGGCTCATCGGATGGGCTCGCTTCGTCAACGGCCTAGACCCGAGTCCGCAGCGGGCGTGGATCGAGTCGCTCGCGGACAGCGACGGAGCGCTCCCCGAGCAGGCGGGCGAGCGGCTCCGTCCGTCCCTCTACGGCCCATGGGTCGCGCGCTGGGGTCAGCCGGCGTCGCCGTTGCTCTGGTCGCACGCGATGTACCTGATCCTCCACGGGCTGCCGGCGGAATGATCCACGACCTCTGGTACAAGAACGCGGTCGTGTACAGCCTCGACGTCGAGACGTTCCTCGACGCCAACGGAGACGGCTGTGGTGACTTCGAGGGGCTCAGCCGACGGCTCGACTATCTCGAGGCGCTCGGCGTCGACGCGCTGTGGCTGGCGCCCTTCCAGCCGTCGCCGCGCCGCGACGACGGCTACGACATCGCGGACTACTACGGCGTCGATCCCCGCTTCGGCTCCGGCGGCGACTTCGTCGAGTTCATGCGCGAGGCCGACAGCCGCGGCATCCGCGTCCTGATCGACCTCGTCGTCAACCACACCTCCGACCGGCATCGGTGGTTCCGCGAGGCGCGCGATCCGCGCTCGTCGCTGCACGACTGGTACGTCTGGTCGAAGAAGCGGCCCGGCAACTTCCGCAAGGGCGTCGTCTTCCCGGGCGAGCAGACCCAGACGTGGACGTACGACGATGTCGCCCGCGAGTACTACTTCCACCGGTTCTACGACTTTCAGCCGGACCTCGACATGGACAACCCGCGCGTCCGCGAAGAGGTCCGGCGGATCATGGGCTTCTGGCTTCAGCTCGGGGTGGCCGGATTCCGCGTCGACGCCGTCCCGTTCATCCTCGAGGAGCCACCGCGCAGCAGCAGAAAGCCGGTGATCCACTTCGAGTACCTGAAGGAGTTCCGCGAGTTCCTCCAGTGGCGTGTCGGTGACGCGGTGCTCCTCGGCGAGGCGAATGTGCCACCCGACCAGACACTGCCGTACTTCGCCGACGGTGACGGGCTGCACCTGATGTTCAACTTCTGGGTGAACCAGCACCTCTTCCTCAGCCTCGCGACCGAGGACGCGCGCCCGCTCGCCGCCGCGCTGCAGGCGACGCGCAGGCTGCCGGAGACGGGCCAATGGGCTCACTTCCTGCGCAACCACGACGAGCTCGACCTGGGTCGCCTCACCGCAGCCGACCGTCGGCGGGTCTTCGCAGCCTTCGGACCGGAGCCGTCGATGCAGCTGTACGGGCGCGGGATCAGGCGCAGGCCGGCACCCATGCTCGGAGACACACTGCGGCTACGTCTCGCACAGAGCCTCGTCCTCTCGCTTCCCGGCACACCGGTTCTGCACTACGGCGACGAGATCGGGATGGGCGAAGACCTTCGGCTCAGGGACCGCGCGGCGGTCCGGACGCCGATGCAGTGGTCGGCAGAGCGCAACGCCGGTTTCTCATGCGCAGACTCGCTCGTCAGGCCGGTCGTCTCGCGCGGGCCGTTCTCCTACGAGACCGTCAATGTCGAGACGCAACAGCGCGACCCGGATTCGTTGCTCCGCTGGACCGCCGGCATGATCCGTCTTCGCAAGCAGTGTCCGGAGGTCGGGCGGGGCGACTGGCGGATCGTCCCGAGCGGCTCGCGAAACATCCTGGCGATCGCGTACACCTGGCGGGGCAACACCATCGTCACCGTGCACAACCTCGCCCAGGAAGCGCGCGAGGCGAGGCTCAGGCTCGGCGGCGGAACGCTCACGAACCTCGTCGATGTCGAGGAGATCGACGCCACGCAAGACGGGGTCCACCACGTCACGCTCGAGGCCCACGGCTACCGGTGGCTTCGACTCGGCGACACCAACCAGGCGCTCTCCCGCAAGGTCACCGACTGACGATCCGATCGCGCGGCAGGGCGCCCCCCGAAAGGGGATTGCGATTTTCGCCGGGATGTGGAACCGTGAGAGACGGTTGAGGACGGGGGGCTAGAGATGCAGCGAAATCCACGAGGGCGCCTGCGCGTCATGCGCGCGAGGTCGATCGCCGGCCTCGCGGTCGGCGCGGCGCTCGTCGGCCTCGCGATCGCTTCCGCTGCG
>DATEPQ010000080.1:0-2968 GCA_035273125.1 Gaiellaceae bacterium | reverse complement strand
CGGCCGGCGCGAAGCGACGCGCGAGGGAGCACAGGCGTTTCGTCAGGGCCTCGAGGAGCTCGGCACGACCTTCATCAAGCTCGGCCAGCTCCTCTCGTCGCGGCCGGACCTCCTGCCCGATGTCTACATCGAGGAGCTCGGTCACCTCGTGGACTCGGTCCCGTCCGTCCCGTTCGCCGAGATCGAGGCGGTGCTCCGGGAGGACTTCGGCGACGACGCGTTCGTGCGCATCGATCCCGAGCCGCTTGCGACCGCCTCCATCGCGCAGACGCACCGCGGTCTGCTCGCCACGGGGCAGGAGGCCGTGGCCAAGGTGCGGCGGCCCGGCGTCGTCGAGCAGGTAGAGCTCGACCTCTCGGTGCTGCGCTCGACGGTTCGTCTCGTCGCCCGCCGCTCCGAGGCGGCGCAGAGGATCCAGCTCGAGGAGCTCGCCGAGGAGCTCGAGATCCACCTCCGAGGCGAGCTGGACTTCGTCGAGGAGGCGCACAACACGGACCTCGTGCGCGGGCTCGTCGAGCAGTTCGAGGGCCTCGTCGTGCCGCGCGTGATCCGGCCGTACGTCACGGAGCGTGCCCTCGTCCTCGAGCTGATCTCGGGACGCAAGGTCGAGGCCGGGCATGCGCTCGATCCGGAACGGGGCGCCCTGCTGGCCCGCGAGTTCTTCCGCGCGTACGTGTTCCAGGTCGTGGTGGAGGGCGTCTACCACGCCGATCCGCACCACGGGAACGTGCTGCTCACCGACGACGGGCGCCTGGCGCTCCTCGACTTCGGCCTGCTCGGCCGGCTGGACGAGGACACGCGGGCGGGCCTGGCGCTGCTCCTGCTCGCGATCGCGCAGAACCGCGCCGACGACGTCGCCGACCTCGTCGTCTCGCTCTCGCTCACGTCGACGCGCTCCGACCCGGCGGGCTTCGTACAGGACGTCCGCCGCAAGCTGCCGCGCTTCCACCATCGTCCGCTCGCCTCGATCGAGTCGGGTCAGGCGCTCGCCGACCTGCAGCGGGCGGCCATGCGGCGCGACATCGCGTTGCCGACGTCATTCGCGCTGGTGGGCAAGACGCTCGCACAGGCGGACTCGATCGCCCGTCTCCTCGATCCCGAGCTCGATCCGGTCGCCCTGATCGAGGAGCAGTCGCTCGAGGTGATGACGCGCGAGATCGAGCGCCGGCTCGAGCCGAACCGGTTCGCCGCGTACTCCTTCACGCAGCTGGCGCCGCTCCTTCGCCTGCCGGGCCGCATCGGGCATGTCGTCTCGGAGCTCGAGCGCGGCACGCTGACGATCGGCGTCCAGCCCACCGGGCTCGACGAGCTCGAGCACAACCTCCGCTCGATCTCGAACCGGATCGGCGCGGCGATGATCGTCGGCGCACTGTTGCTCTCGTCGTCGCTGCTCGTGCGCACGAACAACGTCGAGTGGCTCGGCGTGGCCGGCTTCTGCCTCGCCGGCGTGCTCGGCCTCTACATGATCTGGAAGATCATCCGCACGCCGGGCGAGCTCTGAGCTCAGCGCAATTGCGCCCACGGGAGGGCGCGGTCTCCCCTGGACTCCGCGCCTTAGAGCTTGCCTCTTGGTGGCGCGACTCGGGCCGTTAGTTCTTGTCGCGAGCGTCCATGCCTGCGGCGTGTCCGCTCGCTGCCCCGCGGCGTCGTAACGTCGCCTGCGGCCACCGTCGCGCCGCCGCCGGGACCGCCGAGCGTTCACGTCCAACCCGGACACGTCCGGAACCTGGTTCCGGACGTGTCTTCGCGGGCCATGTCCCCCTGGGCGGTCACGGAGATCGCCAACGCACACCAGATGCGGTCGCGTACGTCTTTCGTGATCGTCCGGGCGAGGCGAGTCGCATGGCCAAGTGGGACACGGCCGGAACCAGGTTCCGGCCGTGGCTTGGCGGGCCATGTCCGGGGGAGGGCTAGTTCACGTCGCCGGCGCGGGAGCCCATTCGCTCGATGACCACTTGCGGGATGCGAGCGGTCGGGCTCAGGCGGAGACACATGCGCACGACTTCCGCGCAGTCCTCGGGGCGGATCATCTCGCCCGGCTCGATGCCGGACCACTCAGCCATCGGTGTGTCCACGAAGCCCGGGCAGAGCGCGATCGCGCGGACGCCGTCCGCGTCCAGCTCGTCGTTCAGCGACCGTGTCAGCGCGATGACCGCGGCCTTCGTGGCGCCGTACGTCGCCAGCCCGGGGGTCGGCAGCGTCCCCGCGATCGAGGCGAGGTTGACGATCCAGCCGCGCGACTCGCGCAGCAGCGGGATGGCCGCCTTCGTCACGAGGAAGAGCCCGCGCAGGTTGACGGCGAGCTGGAGGTCGTGGTGCTTCGCGGGCAGATCCTCGACCCGTCCGCCTATGCCGACTCCGGCCGAGTTGACGAGGACGTCGAGTTCGCCGCACCGCTCGCGATGCTCGGCGACGATCCGCTCGCACTCCTCCGCCTCGGAGACGTCGGCCGCGATCGCCGCGGCTCCGAGCTCGGCGGCCGCCGCCTCGATACGCTCCGGTCGGCGCGAGACGAGCGTCAGCCCGAAGCCCTCGTCTCTCAGCATGCGGGCGATCGCGAGCCCGATGCCCGACGAGCCACCCGTGACGAGTGCAGTGCGTGGCATTGCGCCTACAGTAAACGCAGTGGAAGCAACGAGCCTCACGAGCCTCACCGCCGGCGGCGGCTGCGCGGCGAAGTACTCGGCGGCGCGGCTCGAGGAGCTGCTGAAGGGCTTCGTCCCCGCCGAGGCGGAGGACCTCCTGGTCGGCCTCGACCCGGCGGACGACGCCGCCGTCTACCGCCTCGACGACGAGCGCGCGCTCGTCTTCACCGTCGACTTCTTCCCGCCGCTCGTCGACGATCCGACCCTCTTCGGCCGGATCGCCGCGACCAACGCGCTCAACGACGTCTTCGCCATGGGTGGCACGCCGCTCCTCGCGCTCTCGATCGCAGCGTTCCCGGAAGAGCTCGAGACGGATCTTGTCG
>DATEPQ010000079.1:0-6628 GCA_035273125.1 Gaiellaceae bacterium | reverse complement strand
AGCCTGATCCTGATCAAGCCCGACGCCGTGCGGCGGCGGCTCGCCGGCGAGATCCTCGGCCGGATCGAGGCGCGCGGCTTCGAGATCAGCGAGGCGCGGCTCCTCACCGCGAGTCGCGAGCTCGGGGAGGAGCACTACGCCGAGCACCGCGAGAAGCCGTTTTTCGGCGAGCTCGTCGAGTTCATCACCTCGGGGCCGACGTGGGCGCTCGTCGTCGAGGGCGAAGGGGCGATCGCGACGATGCGCGCGACGATCGGCGCGACCGATCCCGCGAACGCGGCGCCCGGGACGATCAGGGGCGACCTCGCCTCCTCGATGCCCGACAATCTCGTGCACGGTTCCGACTCGCCCGAGTCCGCAGCGCGCGAGATCGCACTCTGGTTCGGATGAGCTCGACCGAGTATCCGGAGTACGTCGCCCGGAACGTCGAGAACTGGACCGAGTCGAACGAGCAGTACACCGGCCCGAACGCGAGGAGGGCGTGGGCCAAGGAGGAGATCTCGTACGGCGTCTTCGGCGTGCCCGAGAAGGACCTGCAGGTGCTCGGCGACGTCGCCGGGCTCGACGTGGTCGAGCTCGGCTGCGGCACCGCCTACGTCTCGGCGTGGCTCATGCGGCAGGGTGCGCGGCCGGTCGGGGTCGACCCCACGCCCGCGCAGCTGGCGACCGCGCGCGAGATGCAGCAGGAGTTCGGCCTCGAGTTTCCGCTCGTCGAGGCGATCGCCGAGTCGGTGCCGCTGCCGGACGCATCCTTCGACCTGGCGATCTCCGAGTACGGCGCCTCGATCTGGGCCGATCCGGAGCGGTGGATCCCGGAGGCATCCCGGCTGCTGCGACCCGGCGGCAGGCTGATCTTCCTCCGCAACTCGACGGTCTCGATGCTCTGCATGGCGCTCGACGCGGTGACCGAGTCCCTGCAGCGGCCGCAACGCGAGCTGCGGAAGATCAGGTGGCCGGACACCGGCGAGACCGAGTTCCACCTGCCGCCGGGAGAGCTGATCGACGTCCTCGGCGCCGCCGGCTTCGGAGTCGAGCGGCTGGTCGAGCTGTACGCGCCCGACGACGGGGCCACGCACGAGTACTACAAGTACGTGTCCGCGGAGTGGGCCAGGAAGTGGCCGGCCGAGGAGATCTGGGTCGCCCGCAAGCGCGCGTGAGCCAGCCGCCCGCGCCACCCCTCCTCCTGGCCTCGACCTCGCCGCGGCGGCGGGAGATCCTCGAGCAGCTCCGCATTCCGTTCGACGTCGTCGCGCCGGACTACGAGGAGACCGAGGAGGATCCGGTCGCGCACGCGATCGGCAAGGCGCGGTCGGTGCTCGCTCGGGCCGACGGTCGCCCGGTGCTCGGCTGCGACACGGAGGTGGTCTGCGGCGGTCGCGTCTACGGCAAGCCCGACGGGCCAGAGGCGGCCGAGGAGATGCTCGAGAGCCTCAGCGGCCGGACCCACGAGGTCGTGGCCGGCCTGGCGCTGATCACGCCGGCCTGGGAGGAGCTGCACAGCGAGGTGACACGCGTCTCCTTCCGCGAGCTCACGCCGCGCGACATCGCGTGGTACGTGGCGAGCGGGGAATGGGAGGGGCGCGCCGGCGGCTACGCGATCCAGGGCCGGGGCGCCGCCCTCGTCGAGCGGATCGAGGGCGACTACCTCAACGTCGTCGGCCTTCCGGTCGGGCTGCTCGTTCGCCTCCTCGCCGAGCGTTTCCCCGGGACGTACGGGTTCGGATGAGCGAGACCGCCGTCAGAGCGGCGGTGGGGGTGGCCGCGGCTCACGGGCTGCGCAGCGACGACCCCGTCGTCCTCCGGGACGCCTGGCACGTGCTCGTGCACCTGCGGCCGCTGCCGCTCGTCGCCCGGGTCTCGAGCGGCCGGCCGTATCCGCAAGGGCCGCCCGAAGAGGACGTCGTCCGCGAGCTGGCGGTCGCGTCCCATGCCGCCCGCGCCGGGGCTCCGGTCGTGCAGCCGTCCGACCTGCTCGATCCGGGCCCGCACCGGGACGGCGGCCACGTCGTCACGTTCTGGCAGTACATCGAGCCGAAGCGCGAGGTCGAGCCGGTGGCGGCCGGCCAGGGCCTGCGCGCGATTCACGAAGCGCTCGTGGACTACGACGGAGAGCTGCCCTCCCTCCACACCGACGACCTGGCCCGGATCACCGAGCGCCTCGACCCGTCCGGCGACGTCGAGCTGCTGCGCGAGCTGGGCCTGCGCCGCTTGGCGGGCTCGACACAGGCGCTCCACGGGGATGCCCACCTGGCGAACTGCCTGCCCGGGCCGCTCTGGCACGACTTCGAGACAGCCTGTCGCGGGCCGCGTGAGCTCGACCTCGCGGCGCTCGCCCTCTCGGCGCGGGTGCGCGCGGACGATGCATCCCGCATCGCGCTCGAGGCGTACGGCGACCACGACGAGGCCCTGCTCGAAGAGTGCCTCCCGGTCTACGCGGCCTGGATCTACGCCTCGTTCATGATGGCGCTTCCCCGCCGTCCGGAGCTCCGGCCGGTGCTCGACGAGCGGCTCGGCTGGCTGCGCGCGAACTACGCCTGAAGGCGAGTCAGCCGGTGGAGCTCGAGCCGCCGGTCAGGCCGTTCGCACACTTGTCGAGCCCGAGAGCCGTCGCATTCTCTGCCGCGACCCGGATCTCCCGCACGAACGGGCGCACGAGGTTCTCGTACCGCGCGTTCGTGTGCGAGTCGGACGGGTGGGCGCGCATCTGGCGCGTGAGCTGGATCAGGAGCGGCTCTTTCTCCCTGAAGAAGGCGACGCTCCGCTTGAAGCTGCTGACGAACTTCCGGTAGCGAGACTCGTCGGCCGCGGGCGGATTCAGCCGGTTCAAATCGCTCAGAGCAGAGTCGAGCCGAGCGAGATTGCGATCGATCCCGGCCTTCGTCGTCGCGCCGAGGTCGGGCTGCTCCTTGCGGTTGAGGTCGGTGCAGATGTGATTCGCCCGGCTCTGGAACTCGGGCCTGGACAGGCGCTCGCCGCCGCCCTTGCCGCCGCCACACCCCGTTGCGAGCAGGACGGCTCCGGCACAGATGAGAAGCAGAATCCAGCGAGACATCGACACACACGTAAGCAGATGCTCCGACGGGCCGGCGGAGAGGAGAATCGGGGTGCCCAGATTCGAACTGGGGACCTCTCCGACCCGAACGGAGCGCGCTACCAGGCTGCGCCACACCCCGAAACCGGGCCATAGGGTAGCGAGCGATGCTCCGCGCGGTCCTCTTCGACGTCGACTTCACGCTCGCGCGGCCCGGACCCGAGCTCGGGCCCGAGGGCTACGTTCGCGCCGGCGAGCGCCACGGGCTGCTGCTCGAGCCCGCCCGGTACGAGGCCGCTCGGGCCGCGGCGCTCGTCGACCTGCGCCGCCATCCCGAATTCGAGCACGACGACGAGATCTGGTTCCGCTTCACCGAGCGCATCGTCCGCGGCATGGGCGGGGACGCCGACACGGCGTACGCCTGCGCAGTCGAGATCACGCGCGCCTGGGAGCGGCACGAGAACTTCGAGCTCTACGACGACGTGCCGGACACGCTCGCTGCGCTCCGCTCTGCCGGGCTCCGCATCGGGCTCGTCTCGAACTCCGCCCGCGACGTGCGCGAGTTCGCCCGCCACCACGGACTGGACGTCGACGCGGGGATCAGCTCCTTCCACCACGGCCGCACGAAGCCGCACGAATCGATCTTTCGCGCGGTGCTCGAGCTCCTCGGTGCCGAGCCTGCCGAGGCCGTGATGGTCGGCGACACGATCGCCGACGACATCGAGGGCGCGCTGGCGCTCGGAATGCCCGCGATCCTGCTCGACCGCAAGGGCCTGAGCCCCGACTTCGAGCCGCGAATCGAGTCGCTGAACGAGCTCCTCGCCCGGCTCGGCATACGCCGCAGGCCGATCTAGAGGCGTAATCTGTCCGGTATGCCCACCTGGGTCGTCTGGGCCGTCGTCACCGTCCTGCTCGCACTCGGTGAGATCTTCACGCCGGGGCTCTTCTTCCTCGGCCCGATCGCGCTCGCCGCGCTCGCCTCCACGGTGGTCGCGGCCGTGGGCGGGCCGATCTGGCTGCAGGTGGTGGTCTTCGGCGCCGGCTCGTTCGCCGCGGTCGGTCTTCTGCGGCCGATCGCGCGCAGGCACCTCACGATGCCGCACGCGATCAGGACCGGCACCGCCGCGCTCGAGGGCGCGAAGGCGATCGTGCTCCAACCCGTGACCAATCGCGGCGGACGCGTCAAGATCGGAGGAGAGGAGTGGAGCGCCCGCTCCTACATGCCCGACGAGGAGTTCGACGTCGGCACCGAGGTCGAGGTCGCCCAGATCCAGGGCGCGACAGCCCTGGTCTACCGCTAGTGAACCGAAGGAGCTGAATCCCGCATGGTTGCCGTGATCGTCATCATCATCGTCGCCGTCGTCGTGTTCGCCACCCTGGCGCGGACGATCCGCATCGTCCCGCAGGCCCGCGCCGGCGTCGTCGAGCGCCTCGGCCGTTACTCGCGAACGCTCTCGCCCGGGGTCGCCCTGTGCGTCCCGTTCATCGACCGCGTGAAGCCGCTGCTCGACCTGCGCGAGCAGGTCGTCTCCTTCCAGCCGCAACCGGTGATCACCGAGGACAATCTCGTGGTCAGCATCGACTCCGTCCTCTACTTCCAGGTCACCGATCCGAAGGCCGCGACGTACGAGATCGCCAACTACGTCCAGGGCATCGAACAGCTCACCGTGACGACGCTGCGCAATGTGATCGGCACGATGACGCTCGAGAAGACGCTCACGTCGAGGGACGAGATCAACGCCCAGCTCCGCGGCGTGCTCGACGAGGCGACCGGCAAGTGGGGGATCCGCGTCAACCGCGTCGAGCTGAAGGCGATCGACCCGCCGACCTCGATCCAGGACGCGATGGAGAAGCAGATGCGTGCCGACCGCGACAAGCGCGCCGCGATCCTCCAGGCGGAAGGCGCTCGGCAGTCGTCGATCCTGCAGGCCGAGGGCGAGAAGCAGTCGGCGATCCTCAAGGCCGAGGGCAGGAAGCAGGCCATGATGCTGGAGGCCGACGGCCAGGCGAAGGCCATCGAGACCGTCTTCAACGCCATCCACGAGGGCAAGCCGGACGCCGAGTTGCTCGCGTACCAGTATCTCCAGACCCTCCCACTGATCGCGCAGGGCGAGTCGAACAAGGTCTGGATCATTCCGAGCGAGCTGCAGTCTGCTGTCGGGAGGGTCGCGGGCGCGGTCAAGGACATCGCCACCTCACAGCCGCCCGCTGTGACAGACGGGCAGAAGCCGGAGTAGGCTCTCGCGGCCTTGGTCGAGAAGACCTCTGCGGTAGAGGACAAACGGCAGCAGCTCCTGTGGGCCGCCGTGCGCGTCTTCGCGCGCAAGGGGTTCCATGCGAGCCGTGTGGGCGACATCGCCGAGGAGGCCGGCGTCGCCCACGGGTTGCTCTACCACTACTTCAAGTCGAAGGACCAGGTCCTCGAGGCGGTCTTCCACGAGAACTGGAGCATCCTCCTCGCCCGGATCGAGAGCGTCGAGGAGACCGACGAGCCGGCGGCGGACCAGATCCGGCACATCGCGGCCATCGTCCTCCGCACGTGGCTCCACCTGCCGGAGGTCGTGCGCGTCGTGATCCAGGAGTTCGGTCGCAGCCCCGAGCTGGCGGAGCGGGTCGGGGAGCTCACGCGGCCGATCGACGTGCTGCAACGTGTGGTGGAACGCGGCATCGAGCGCGGCGAGTTCCGCGACGACATCGATCCCGGCTTTGCCGCAACCGTGGTCTACGGCTCGATCGACGAGCTGCTCACCGCGTGGGTGCTCGGGCGACTGCCGGCCGGCGAAGACGATGTCGCGGCTGCCGAGCAGACGCTGTGCGCGGTCATTCTCGGCGGCCTGCGGAAGGCGTAGCCACCAGCTCCGCAAAGCGTCCGGCGCCGACGTTCCCGCCCGAGAGGACGACGCCGACCGAGCGCCCACGCGCGTCGACCTTGCCGCTCAGCAGCGCGGCGATCCCGACGGCGCCGCTCGGCTCGGCGACGAGCTTCAGCCGGTCGAAGAGGAAGATCATGGCCTGAACGATCTCGGCGTCGGTCACGGTGACGACCTCGTCCACGAGCCTGCGGTTCACCTCGAAGGTGAGCTCACCCGGCTCGGTCGCCTGCAGCCCGTCCGCGATGGTGGGCGGGACGTCGATGCGGACGCGCTCGCCGGCCGCGAGCGAGCGGCGCGTGTCGTCGCCGGCCGCCGGCTCGACTCCCACGAGGTGGATTCCCGGCCGCCGCGCCCTCGCGACCGTCGCGCAGCCGGCCATCAGGCCGCCGCCGCTCATCGGCACGAGCAGCACGTCGAGCTCCTCCTCGGTTTCGAGCAGCTCGAGGGCCACGGTTCCCTGGCCCGCCATGACGAGCGGATCGTCGTAGGGCCGCACGAGCTCGAGGCCGCGCTCGGCCGCGAGCCGGGCACCAAGCTCCTCGCGGCTGTCCGTCCAGCGGTCGTAGGGCACGACTTCGGCGCCGTAGCCGCGCGTCGCGTCGAGCTTCGCCGCCGGAGCGTCCTCGGGCATGACGATCGTCGCGCGCGAGCCGAGGAGCGCCGCCGCGATGGCGACGGCCTGCGCGTGGTTGCCGGACGAGTATGCGAGGACGCCGCGCCGCAG
>DATEPQ010000078.1:0-23841 GCA_035273125.1 Gaiellaceae bacterium | reverse complement strand
CGGCTCTGCGACGAGGATCGGTTCCGCGAGGCGAACCAGCTGAAGGCGTGGATCGAGGTCGAGGACGGCGCGATCGTCGACGCCGGGTACGAGGGAGGCGGCCTCGTCGGCTCGACGACGTTCCGCTTCGGGCCGAAGGCGATCGTCGTGCCAGGCGTCCCGTTCGACGTTCTCCGGTCCGAGCCGGAGATCTCGGGCGACCGCGCGCGGTTCGTCCAGACGGTGGGCGGGCGCGCGGGCTTCCCGGCGCCACGGCGCGTCAAAGGTGGGCCGATGTTCCGGATCCACTCGGCGACCGCGTGGACGACGCTCGCGCTGACGCTGCACGCGGACGGCCGCGTCGAGCACGAGGTCGTCGGCGCGAGCCCGTTTCCGCGGCACTGGATCTACGACCACGACGGCGTTCTCGCGGGCAAGAGCGGGACCGTCGACTTCAAGACGTGGTACCGGGAGTCGCACGGCGACAACACGCCGTGGGGAGAGGCCGATTCGCCGGTGGTGGTCGCGGCCGCCGAGACGGCGATGGAGCGCGAGCTGTCGCGGATCCTCCTTCGCGGCGACACGAAGCTGCCGCGCCGGACACTCGCCGAGGGCGAGGTGCTCGTGGAGCAGGGGGCGCCTGGCGACGACCTCTACCTCCTCCTCGACGGCGTGCTCGGAGTCGAGGTCGACGGCGAGCAGGTCGCCGAGATGGGGCCGGGAACGATGCTCGGCGAGCGCGCTTCGCTCGAGGGTGGAGTCCGCACGGCGACGCTGCGCGCGCTAACGCCGTGCCGCCTCGCGGTGATCGCGTCGGAGCTCGTGAACGAGCGCGAGATGGCGATTCTCGCCGCCGACCGGCAGCGCGAAGGCTGAACCAGCGGCTGCGGCGGACGGGGTGCTCCGTCCGCCGCAGCCCGCATCGTTTCGGCGTGGCCGGGCTCGGCTCGCCCCTCCTCGTCGTGATCTTCGTGGCGGCCTGCGCCGGCACCTGGGCCGCCGGCGTCGCCCTCTCGAAGACGACGGACGCGCTCGACGCCCGCCTCGGGCTGGGAGACGAGCTCGGTGGGCTGATCCTGCTCGCGCTCGCCGGGTCGCTGCCGGAGCTCGCGATCACGATCTCGGCCGCGGCCTCGGGCAACCTGGCGCTCGCCGCGGGGAACCTGATCGGCGGCATCGCGATGCAGACGATGGTGCTGCTCGTCTGCGACATCGCCGTCGGGCCGTCGCGGCCGCTCACGTATCTCGTGGGGCGACTGACGCCGGTGCTGGAGGGGCTGCTCGTGATCATCGTCGTGGCCGGTGTCGAGATGGGTGCACTCCTCAAGCCCTCGACGGCGATCGGCGGGCGGGTCAGCCCCGCGTCGCTCGGCGTCGTCGTCGTCTGGGTGGTCGGCCTCTACGCGATCAACCGGGCGGCCAAGGATCCGCGCTGGAGCGTCTCGATGCCGGGCAGCCGGCCGGGCCGGCACCGGGCGGAGAAGCGGCAGGAGCCGACGCATCCGTATGCCCGCGCGTCGACCGCCCGGGTCGCGACCATCTTCGGCATAGCCTGCGCGGTGACGCTCGCGGCCGGCGTGGCGCTCGAGGAGAGCGGCAACCTGCTCGCCGACCGGGTGGGCGTCAACGGGGTGATCTTCGGCGCGACGGTCCTCGCGGGGGCGACGGCGTTGCCCGAGATCTCGTCCGGTCTCGCGGCCGTGCGGCTCGGCGACCACGCGCTGGCGATGGGAGACGTGTTCGGCGGCAACGCCTTCCAGGTGTGCCTCTTCCTCGTCGCGGATCTCGTCGCGGGCGCCCCCGTGCTCCCGTCGGCGGGGAACCTCAACGCGTGGCTCGCCGCCCTCGGGGTCGCGTTGACCGCGGTCTACGGCTTCGGCGTGATCAGCCGACCGCTGCACACGCGCTTCCGGCTGGGCCCGGACTCCCTTCTCGCGCTCGCCCTCTTCGGCCTCGGCATCGCCGGCCTCTTCGCCGTCCCCCACTGAACGGCCATGTCTTTCCTCGTAACAGACTGTTACTACGTGTCTCGGGAGCCCGCGTTCCTCGGTCGGCAGATCGTCCCTCCGGGACACTGTCGAACCTAGTAACAAGTTGTTACTTGGGCAGGTGTGAGCGGAGCCCCGATTCAGGTGGGCTGCCAGACCATGAGGGCAAGGATCGCGACGAGCATCAGCCCGCTCGCGTAGCTCGCCCAGAGCGGGACGCGCGCGGCCAGGAGCGCCCGCAGCTCCTGGCTCGGGGCGTCGCCTTCGGCCGCGAGGCGAGCCGCGAGATGGCGTGCCCGGCGCGCGGTCCGGCCGCCGTACGCGCCGAGCGCCATGCTCGCAACCCACAGGCCGAGCGCGGCCTGGATCCACGCAGGCGAAAGGCCGAACCCCTCGTGCTCGGCGAGCGCGATGCCGAAGGCGAGCGTGAGCAGGGCTCCGAGTCCGACCAGCGCAGCGCCGACCGGAGCGAGGCGAAGCAACGCGTGGATCTCGCTCGGGCGCTCGCGGCGGATCGCGGCGTGCTGAAGCGTTCCCACCACGGCGGCTCCCGCGAAGAAGCTCACCGCGCCGAGCAGATGGCAGAAGAGCAGGACGTGGGTCAGCGCCACGACAAACCTACGATAGGCGCGTGGAGACGACCGACCGGCACCTGCGGCTGCTGACCGAGACGATCGCCGCCGTCAACTCCACGCTCGACCTCGAGGAGGTGTTGCACCTCGTCGCCAACGAGGTCGCCGCCGCGCTCGAGGCCGACGCCTGCTTCGTCTACCTCTACGACGACGCCGTTGGCGAGCTCGTCTTGCGCGCCACGCACGGCACCCCGCTCGACGAGATGACGCGCCGTCCGCGCCTGCGCCCCGGGGAAGGAATCACCGGGACGGCCGCCGCCGAGCGCAAGCCGGTCGCGATCGCGGCGAACGCCGACCTCGACCCTCGGTGGAAGGAGTTCCCGAACCTGCCGGAGTCGGAGTACGAGTCGATCCTCGCGGTCCCGATCCTGGCGCGCGAGCAACTCGCCGGCGCGCTCAACGTGCGCACGCGCGAGCCGCGGGAGTTCCGCCCCGACGAGATCGAGCTGCTGCAGGCGATCGCGGGCCAGGTCGCGCAGTCGATCGTCCACGCGCAGCTCTACGCCGAGGCGCAGCGGCGGGTCGCCGAGCTCGAGGCGCTCGCCCGCATCTCCGAGGCGGTATCGGAGTCCCTCTACCTCGAGGAGTCGCTCGAGGCCATCGTGAAGACGACGATGGACGCGGTGGGTGCGACCGGCGCGGCGCTCGTCCTCGAGGACGGCCGGATCGCCTGGCCCGAAGGCCGCTCCGGCGCGTACGCGGTCCGCACGCCGCTGCGGTGGAAGCGGCGCGAGATCGGGCAGCTCGTGGCCGACCGCGATACGCAGTTCACCGACGAGGAGCGGGCGCTGCTCGAGGCGATTGCGCACCACGCCGCCGTCGCGCTCGAGCACGGGCGCGCGGTGATGCGCGGCGTTCTCGCCCAGGAGATCCACCACCGCGTCAAGAACAACCTCCAGACCGTCGCCTCGCTCCTGCGCCTGCAGGCCCGCGCGGAGGGAGTCGATCCGCGCGAGGCGCTCGAGCACTCGGTCAACCGGATCCTCGCCATCGCCGCCGTCCACGAGTCCCTCACCGAGCAGCGCGAGGAGGACGTCGAGCTCGCGGAGCTGATCGACCGGCTGCGCGCGATGCTCGTGCAGGGGATCGGCGCCGGGCGCGACGTCCGGGCGCAACTCCAACCCGTCTCGCTCGCCGGCAGCCGCGCGACGGCTCTCGCCCTCGTCTTCTCGGAGCTGCTCCAGAACGCGCTCGAGCACGGAGCGGGGACGGTGCGGATCGAGCTCGCGCGCCGCGGCGGGGACGTCGTGCTGGCCATCGAGGACGAGGGCGCCGGCGCCGACGGCGCCTCCGGCGGCACGGGCCTCTCCATCGTGCAGGCCCTCGTCGCCGACGAACTGCAGGGCAGCTTCGCCTTCACCGGCGCCCGCGCCGAGGTGGTGTTCCCGGCATGAGCGAGTGGAGCGAGGTGCTCATCCACGTGCGCCGCGGCGACGAGTTCCTCGTCGCGCACCGCTCGCCCGACGGCGGGGGCTACTGGCACACGATCGCCGGGACCGTCGAACCGGGCGAGGCGTTCCACGTCGCCGCTCTCCGCGAGCTGCACGAGGAGACGGGTCTCGCGGCGGCCGAGCTTCAGCCGCTCGGCGAGTTCGCCTACGTCCGGGAGCCCTGGGAGGACCGGCCCGGCCTGCGTGTGCACGTCGAGGCCTACCTCGTCGACGTCGCGCCGGGGTGGGAGCCGGAGCTGAACGAGGAGCACGTGGAGTACCGCTGGCTGAAGCGTGAGGAAGCTGCCGAGCTCCTCTTCTGGCCCGAGCCGGCGGCCCTGTTACGGAGCCTGCCGTGAGCGAGCTCTGGCATTTCAGCGAGGACCCGTCGCTCGGCCGCTTCGTCCCGCGCGACGGCAAGGTCTGGGCGATCGACGAACGACACAGCTGGCTCTATTGGTTCCCGCGCGACTGCCCGCGGGCGTGCTTCTGGGCGGTCGAGCCGACGACGGACGACGATGTCGAGCGGTGGCTCGACGGCGACCGCGATCGGCGCGTCGCCGTGATCGAGGCGGCCTGGCTCGAGCGCGTACGAGAGGTCACGCTCTACGCGTACCGCCTGCCGCCCGAGCCGTTCGACGTCGTCGAGGACGACCGCTTCTACATCGCGTCGACGCCGGTGAACGCGATCGAGCGAGTCGAGGTAGGCGATCTGCTCGCCCGCCATGCAGAGGCAGGGATCGAACTGCGCATAGCCCCCTCGCTCTATCCCCTCTGGGACAGGGTGATCGAGTCGACGCTCGACTTCAGCGGAATCCGGCTGCGGAACGCGGTGCGCACGTGAAGATCCTGATCGCCGAGGACGAGACGATCATCCGGCTCGATCTGCGCGCGCTGCTCGAGAGCGCCGGCTTCGAGGTGTGCGCCGAGGCGAAGGACGGCGAGGAGGCGATCGACCTTGCCCGGTCCAGGCAACCGGATCTCGCCGTGCTCGACGTGAAGATGCCGAAGCTCGACGGGATCGAGGCCGCGCGACGGATCCTCGAAGAGCGGCCGATCCCGATCGTGATGCTGACCGCCTACGGCCAGGAGGAGCTCGTCTCCCGCGCGGTGGAGGCCGGCGTCTTCGGCTACCTCGTGAAGCCGTTCCGCGAACAGGATCTGCTGCCGGCGATCGCCGCAGCGCGCGCGAGGCACGACGAGCTGCAGGAGGTCCGGGCGGAAGCGGAGTCCCTCTCCGACGCGCTGGCGGCGCGGAAGGTGATCGAGCGCGCGAAGGGCCTGCTGATGGAGAGGGAGCAACTGAGCGAGCAGGACGCGTTCGCCCGCCTGCGCAAGGCGAGCCAGGCATCGGGGCGCCCGCTCAGGGTGATCGCGGACGCAGTCGTCGCAACGCTGGCCCGAGACGGGTGAGCGAGGAGCACCCGAACGCCGCGCTCGTGCGGCGCGTCTTCGCCGCCTTCGGCAACGACGCCATGGCGGTGTCCGCCGCCTTCGCGCGCGACATCGTCTGGCGGGTGCCCGGTCACACGGTGATGAGCGGCGAGTACCGCGGCCGGCGCGAGGTCGTGGAGTTCCTGCGGCGCACCGGGCTCGAGACCGGAGGCACGTACCGCAGCCGGCTGCACACCGTCTTCGCCGACGACGACTGGGCCGTCGCGATCTACCGCGCGACGGGCAGCCGCAACGGGATCGACCTCGACGTCGACCAGGCGCTCGTGATCCGGATCGAGGACGGCCTCTGGCAGGAGGTGACGGCGGTCCCGCTCGATTCCGCCTTCGAGCGGTTCTGGGCCTAATAGGAGGGTTTGGCGGAACGTCGCTCGTCGTCGGCGTGCGATGGTCGTTCGCTGCAAGGACGCAGGGAGCGCGATAGCAGCGCATTCGCGCGACTGAGGACGCCGCTCAGCGGGCGAGCAGCGTGCGCCGGCGACTCAGCTTGCCTTTCGCCAAACCCTCCTACTAGGCGCCCGCGCCCAACCCCGTTCCGCAATAACGGCACTTCGTGGCCGCGATCGGGAGACCCTCCGAAAGGCAGGCCGGGCAGGTCTGCGCCGGCGGCGGGTCGCCGAAGACGGTGACGCCCCGCCGCTTCTGGATTGCGCGGTACGGAACGATGATCACGAAGTAGACGACGAGCATGAAGATGAGGAAATAGATGAGGGCCGAGATGAACGCGCCGATGTTCACGAGCTGGCCGTTGACGCGGAAGCCGAGGCCGGTCGACCCGCCGCCGCCGGCGGCCTGCACGAGCGGGTTGATGATGTTGTCGGTGAACGCGCTGATCAAAGTGCTGAACGCGAGCGCGATCACGAGTCCTACGGCAACGATCACGACGTCGCCCTGCATCAGGAAGTTCTTGAAGCCCTCCAGCATGCCGACGGCCCGCTGGGGACGTGCCTCTTCCGTCGTGGCAACCATGGGTGCCTCCTCGCTCGGGGTTCGACGCGAGAAGTATCGCCCCGATTGCTACCCGGCGACCGACGAGATCGGCACGATTGCGCCGGTGCCGCCGGCTACCGTTCGTCCTCCTCGAGCGGCAGCCCGCTTCCCCTTCGCCCCTAGGCCTGCGCCTGATCGAACAGCTGCTCCCAGCGCTCGAGGAGCGCGGTGAGAGCATCCCGGCTGCGCTTGTGCGCGGCGAGCACGTCGACGTCGGTCCAGTCCTCCGCGAGCTTCTGCTCGAGCTCTGCCACCTCGGCCTCGCGCGCGGCGATCTCCTTTTCGATCAGCTCGAGCGCGGACGACCGCCGCTTCTTCGGCTTCGGAGGCTGCTGCTTGCGGGCGGGCTTCGAACGTTCGACCGCCGGCTCGGGCTTCGCGCGCGCCTCGCGCTCCTCGCGCACGCGCAAGAGCTCGGCCCAGCCGCCGTCGTACGCTCGCAGTTCGCCGTTCTCGATCGCGAGCGTGCGCTCGGCGATCGCGTCGAGGAGCGCGCGGTCGTGGGAGATGAGCAGCACCGTCCCCGGGAACGCGTCGAGCGCCGCCTCGAGTGCCTCGCGGCTCTCGAGATCGAGATGGTTCGTCGGCTCGTCGAGCACGAGGAAGTTCGCACCGGAGGCGACCGTGACGGCCAGCGCGAGCCGCCGGCGCTCACCGCCCGAGAGCACCGAGACCGGCTTCTCGTGCGCGTCCCAGCCCGAGAAGAGGAACCGTCCGAGCAGGTTCTGGGCGTCGGGACGGGACAGGCCGGTCATGGACTGCACGCACTGGAGCACCGAGCCGCGTGCGTCCAGCTCCATCTCCTGCTGCGAGAAGTAGCCGACCTGCACGCCGTGCCCGAGCCGCAGGCCTTCGCCCCGGACGAGCCGCTCGAGCAGCGTCGTCTTGCCCGAGCCGTTCGGGCCGACGAGAGCCACGTGCTCGGCGCGCTCGACGGCGAACGTCGCATCGCGCAGAAGGACGCGCTTGCCGATCGCGACCTCGAGCCCGTTCGCCTCGACGACGGTGCGGCCGCTGCGGGCGGGCTTGAGGAACTCGAAGCCGAGGCCGCGCGAACGGCGGGAGAGCAGCGCGACCTGTTCGGAGTGCGCCGCCTTCTCCTGTTGCAGCCGGCCGATGTGCGTCAGCTTCGCCTGCGCCTGCTTGGCCTTGTCCTTCTTGTGACGGAATCGCTCGACGAAGCGCTCGAGCCGCGCGATGTCCGCCTGGACGCGCGCGACCTCCTTCTGAGCGTGCAGCATCCGCGCGGCCTTCTCGCGCCGCCAGGTGTGCCACGGGCCGGGGAAGAAGGTGCCGCGCCCCGCCTCGAGCTCGAGCGTGGCCGTCGTCACCGCCTCGAGGAACCAGCGGTCGTGCGCCACGAGGATCACCGCGGCGTCGAGAGACGCGAGCTCGCGCTCGAGCCATTCGAGGTTCGCGACGTCGAGATGGTTGGTGGGCTCGTCGAGGAGGAGCAGATCGGGGTCACCGCCGAGCGCGCGGGCGAGCGAGGCGCGCGTCAGCTCGCCGCCGGAAAAGGTGCGCAGCGATCGGTCGAGGTCGTCCTCAGCGAAACCGAGCCCGCGCACAACCGAGGCAGCGCGATCGCGCCACGCGTAACCGCCGGCGTGCTCGAGGCGCGCCTGCGCCTCCGCGTAGCGGTTCAGCGTCGCCTGGGCGTGGTCGCCTCCGGCCATCGCCTGCTCGAGGCGCCGAAGCTCCTCCTCCAGCGCCACGAGATCGCGCGCGCCCGCGAGGACGTATTCGCGCAGCGTGAGCTCCTGCTCGAGCGGCGGGCGCTGGTCGTGCAGCGCCACGCGCGTCCCCTTGGCGAACGCGAGCTCGCCGCCGTGCTTCTCGGTCGCCCCGGCGAGGATCCGCAGCAGCGTCGTCTTGCCAGCACCGTTCGGGCCGGAGAGCGCGACGCGATCCTTGCGCTCGACGGAGAACGAGACGCCGTCGAAGAGCACGGTGCCCGCGAGCTCCTTGCGGAGGTTGGAGGCGATGACGACTGCCATGGCGGGGCCACTGTAGATTCGGTCCATGGCTGTGGCTACGTCGTGGGCCATCAAGGGCAGCTACTTCGAGTCCTGCAACTGCGACGCGATCTGCCCGTGCCGGCGCATCGACGGCGTGACCGGCGGGCGCTCCACCCACGGCATCTGCATGGGCGTCCTCTCGTGGCTGATCGAGGAAGGGAACGCCGGCGAAAGCGACCTGGCAGGACTGACGGTCGCGCTCGCGATCCGCTACGACGACGACGAGCCGGGCTCGCCCTGGACGTGGATCCTCTACCTCGACGAGCGCGCCGACGAGGAGCAACGTGCGGCGCTCGAGGCGATCTTCACCGGCCGGCTCGGCGGCGACGCCGAGACGCACTTCCCCTGGGCCTGGAAAGCGAGCCACCTGGTCGACGTGCGTCCCGCCGCGATCGAGCTCGATCACACGCCCCGGCGGCAGTGGCTCCGCATCCGCGACCACGTCACGCTCCGGATCCGCGACCGCTACGCCGGCCCGGAAACCGTCACCTGCGTGATCCCCGGTCACGAGCGGGACGGCGAGGAGCTCGTCGCCGAGGAGCTCCGGGTCCACGACGGCCCGCTGAGCTTCGAGTACGACGGCACCTGCGGCTACGCCTCGACCTTCGGCTACTCCGGGCGATGACCGAGGAGCTGCGCGCGCTCGCGCAACGCGTCGCCGACGCGCTCCCGCCCGAGGCGATCGAGATCGTCCTCACGGGCAGCGTCTCGCGCGGCGTGGCGGACGACGTCTCGGACATCGAGATGCTCGTCGTCACCGAGGAGCAGCTCTCGCTCGAGGACGCGTTCGAGCTCGCGCGGCGTGCCGGCCTGGAGCGGCGGGACAGCTGGGGCGATCCCTCGACACCGACGCGTCGCGTCTTCGGCTATCTCGACGGGAGGCCGGTCGAGACGATCTGGTGGCCGCGCGAGCTCGCCGAGGAGCTCTATGCGACCGGCGGCTCCGCCGAGGCGCTCGCCAACGGCGTCACGCTGCGGACGAGCGGCCTGCTCGCCCGCTGGCAGGAACAGCTCGCGGACTATCCCGACGAGCTCGTCACCGAGCGGGTGGAGAAGGCCGCCGGGCGCTGGGGCGGCTTCGCCCCCGAGGGCCTGCTGACGATCGTCCGCCCGGACTGCGCGCTGGCCCGAATGGAATGGCTGGTCGATTCGGCGCAGCGCGTGCTCGCAATCGTGTTCGCCCTCAACCGAGTTCATCCACCGACGGCGAAGCGCCTCGCCGAGCGAGTCGAGCCGCTCCAGGTCAAGCCCACGCGCCTCGCCGAGCGAATCGAGAAGGCGCTCGGCGAGCAGGATCCGCGCCGCGCCCTCCTGGTCATGACCGAGCTCCAGCTCGAGACGGTGCGTCTCGCCCCCAGCGGCCCGAACGTCGACCGCGCCCGACGGTGGCTCGCCGAGGGCAGGCGTCGGCTCAGGGACTGATCGGGGTCAGCCCTTGTGCCGCCTCGAGCGCGAGCTTCGGGGTCGACGCCATCACCGTCACGTAGACGCCGTCGTGTACGACGAAGCCGGTCGGACCGAAGATGCCGACCCCCTGCGTCGCGAACACCCCGTCCGGCGGGACGAGTCCTCGCATGAATCCCCACTCGTACGCCGGCTGCGGCTGGTCCGATTCCCAGAGCTGGACGTACGGTCGCGTGCGGTCGGGGACTCCCGGGCTCGGGGTCGAGCCGTAGACGAGCTGCAGGCCGACTCCGGTCTCGGATGGGAGCTTTCGATTGATGAACCTCTCGTGCAGAGTGTCGCGCTCGAGTCCGGCGAGCGGCAAATCGCGGAACGAATTGCCGAGCCAGAGCGCGCCGGGCAGTACCCGACGGGCCGCAGCCGGGTCGACGGTGAGCTTCACGGAGCGGAACACCCTTCCCGACGCGGTCTGCCGCCCGAGCTCGGTCACGGTCGGCCGCGCGAAGTTCGCGTCCGACTGGGCGACGGTCTCGATCGAAACGATCCGGTAGCGCCAGGTGCCGGAGGCATCGCGGACGAACAGCGGCCGGTAGGTCGAGGCGTCGAGCGCGACGGACTCGGTCTCGTGGCCGTAGGGGAAGGTGACCCAGAGGACCGGCGTGCCGTGGATCGTCCCGGTGCCAGTCTCGGTCGCCTCCCCGTCGGCGAGCGCCTGCTGGTAACCGCCGAGGAAGGCGCCCAGCGCGGGGTCCACGGTCGGAACCGGACGCGGCACGAGATGCGGCGTCGTGCCGTTGTCGCCGTCCGCGTTGCAGCTGACCCGCAGTTTGGTCGCCTCCTCCGGATGAGCGGCGATCCAGGCGCAGTCGATCACCGGACCGGCGGGAGTCCAGCTGCCCTGAGGAGTGTCGAGCTCGTCGTCGAGGAGGGAACCGTCGGGTGCACGCGTGACCGTGTGCACGTAGCCGCGCCCGCGGTCGTACCAGATCTGCTGCCGCTCGAAGAGGCGGCGCGGTTTTCCGGTCGCGAGATCCACGAAACGGATGCCGGACGGGAAGGCGACGACAGCATGGAGGACGGGGTCGCTGCCGATTGCGGCGAGCGCGCGATCGGTGAACGCCGGGCCTCCACCGTTCCAGGGCGCGAAGAGGACGAGCGCCGCAGCGGCGGCGAGGGTCGCGGCGAGCGCCCCGAGCCGGACGGGCAGACGCCGGTGGCGCCGCGCGACGGGAATCGGTGTCGTCGCCTGCAACGCGTCCGCGATCGCGGCGAGTTCCGGATCGCCGGCGACGAGATCCGCGAGCTCGGGATCGGTCCAGACGGTGGTCGTCCCGGTCATGGTTCGACTCCTTCCTCCTTCAGGCGGTCGCGCAGCCGAGCCAGGCCGCGGGCGAGCCGCATCTTGCAAGCCGCCTCGCTCGTCCCCAGCCGTCCGGCGATCTCGGCCAGGCTTCTTCCCTCCCACAACTTGGCGACGACGACTCGCCGCTGCGAGTCGGGAAGCTCGGCCACCGCTCGAGCCAGCGCCTCGGCGACCTCCCACCCGTACGCGGCCTCGTCCGCCCCGGGTTCCTCGTCGTACGCTGCCGTCGTCACGGGACGCAGGCGGCCGCGGCGAGCCGCGTCGATGAGACGCCTCTGCGCCACTGTGTAGAGCCAGCGAAGGGGCGGCGGGCTCTCGACACGCGCCTCGTCCAGCGCGCTGACGGCAGCGGCAAAGACCTCCTGCGTGAGGTCCTCGGCCTCTTCACGGCCCGTGCCGTGGCGCCGCACGAAGCGGTAGACGTTGCCGTAGTGGCGCTCGAACGCCTCTGCCGCCGGATCGGTCATTCATCTCTTCTATCGCGGCCGGGAAGCGAAGGTAACGCAGACTTCGTCCCGTGAACACTCTCGCTCTCGACGTCGGCACCTCCTCGGTGCGCGCCCAGCGGTTCGACGAGCGCGGCGAAGCGGGCGGAGAACTACACCAGGAGGAGTACGAGACCGACGATCCCGCGGAGGTCGCGGCGGCCGTCCGGGAGGTTCTCGACGGCGAGGATCCGAACGCGACCTCGTGCTTCGCGCACAGCCTCGTGGCACTCGACGGGAACTGGAGCCCGCTCACATCGATCCTGGGCTGGCGTGATACGCGCAGCGCTGCGGCGGCCGAGTGGCTGGCTCGGAGGCTCGACGCCGAGGCGATTCACGCGCGCACCGGCGCGTTCCTCCACCCGTCGTTCTGGCCCGCGAAGCTCGCGTGGCTCGCCGAGGCGGAGCCGGAGATCTTCCGCCGTGCCACGTGGTTCGTCTCCTTCGCCGACTACCTGCACGGCGAGCCCGAGACGAGCCTGTCGATGGCCTCGACGAGCGGCCTGCTCGATCTCACGACGCTCGACTGGGACGAGGAGCTGCTCGCGACGCTCCAGCTCGACCGCGAGCGGCTCCCGCGGATCGCCGACGTCCCGGTCTGGAGCGATGCCGCCTGCTCGAACGCGGGCGCGGGCTGCGCGAGCCGCGACCGCGCCGCGCTCATGGTCGGCACCTCGGGCGCGCTGCGCGTCCTCTACGAGACCGAGCGTCCGCAGCCGAAGCCGGGCCTCTTCCTCTACCTCGCCGACGCACGGCGGGTGGTCGAGGGCGGCGCGCTCTCGGACGGCGGCAACCTCTACGAATGGCTCGAACGCACGCTCTCCGACGCATCCGGATCGCTCGCCGAGCGCGACCCCAGCGACCACGGGCTGACCTTCCTGCCCTTCCTCGGCGGCGAGCGCTCGACCGGCTGGAACCCGGACGCGCGAGGCGCCGTCCACGGGCTCACCTTCGAGACGACCCCCCTCGACCTACGCCAGGCCGCCTACGAAGGAGTCGCGTTCCGCTTCGCCGCCGTCGCCGACCTGCTCCCGGACGTGAGCGAGGTGGTCGCGACCGGCGGCGGGCTGCTGCACAGCCGCGACTGGATCCAGATCATGGCCGACGCGCTCGCACGGCCGATCCACATCTCGGCCGTGCCGGAGGCCTCCCTGCGCGGTGCGGCCGTCCTCGCACTCGAACGCGAGGGGCACGAGGTCACGGATGCGCCGCTCGCCGGTGTCGTGGAGCCGCGCGCGGACCGGGCCGATGCATACCGCACCGCCCGCGAGGCCCAGCAGAAGCTCTACGACGCGCTGACCTGATCGCGCACGAGGCTGCGCGCGGCGGCCGCGATCCCGTCGGCGTCGATGCCGGCCTCCGCGAGCAGTTCCGCAGGCTTGCCGGAGTGCGGCATCTCGGTCACCGCGAGTCGGACGACCGGCGGCCGCTCGTCGGCATCGCCGAGCGCCGACAGCACGGCCTCCCCGAGCCCGCCTTCCGGCCAGTGGTCTTCGGCGGTGACGATCGGGCACGAGAGCGAGCGCAGCGTCTCGGTGTCGAGCGGCTTGATCGAGTAGAGGTCGATCACGCGCGCCTCGATCCCCTCCTGCGCGAGCGTCTCCGCCGCCTTGAGCGCCTCGTGCACGGTGATGCCCGCCCCGACGATCGCGACGTCGTCGCCCTGGCGGATCGTCCGGGAGCCGCCGACCTCGAACTCCTCGTCCGGCCCGTAGATGACGGGCGTGTTGGGGCGCAAGGTGCGCAGGTAGGAGATCCCCTCGAGATCGGCCATCGCGACGACGAGCTTCGCCGTCTGGTTCGCGTCGCACGGGTGCAGCACGGTCGAGCCGTGCACCGCGCGCAGCGAGGCGATGTCCTCGAGCGCCATCTGCGACGGCCCGTCCTCGCCGATCGAGACACCGGCGTGCGAGCCGCAGAGGCAGTAGCTCGCGCGGCTGATCGCGGACATGCGGATGAAGTCGTACGCCCGCGACAGGAACGCGGCGAAGGTGGACGCGAACGGGCGCCAGCCGAGCACCTGCATGCCGACCGCGGTCGCCACCATCTGCTGCTCGGCGATGTACATCTCGAAGTAGCGCTCCGGGATCGCCTCCCGGAACTCGTCCGCAAAGGTCGAGTTCGAGACCTCGCCGTCGAGCGCGACGACGTCGCCGCGCGCCTTGCCGAGCGCCGCGAGCGCGTCGCCGTACGCCTTCCGCGTAGCGACCTCGTCGCCGAGCTCGTAACGCGGCAGGTCGAGCGCGCCGCCCGGGAACTCGTGCTTCGCGGCGCCGGTCTCCGGCTTCGCCACGTCGATCTGCAGGTTGCGGACGCCCCCGAGGGTGGCGATCACCTCGTCGGAGTGGTCGAGCGCCTTGCCGTGGAAGCCGTTCTTGTCCTCGACGTCGGGATCGCCCTTGCCCTTGATCGTCTTCGCGACGATCACGACGGGCTGGCCGGCCGTGTCGATCGCCTCGGCGTACGCGCGGTCGATCGCCTCGACGTCGTGGCCGTCGATCTCGATCGTGTGGCAGCCGAATGCCTGCGCACGCTTGGCGTAGGAGTCGAGATCCCAGCCGTGCATCGTCTCGCCCCGCTGGCCGAGCCGGTTCACGTCGATGATCGCGACGAGGTTGTCGAGCTCGAAGAACGCCGCGTGCTCGAGCGCCTCCCACTGCGAGCCCTCGGCGATCTCGCTGTCGCCGCAGAGCGTCCAGACGCGGAACGGCAGCCGGTCGAGCCGCTTGCCCGCGAGCGCCATGCCGACGGCGTATGGGAGCCCCTGCCCGAGCGAGCCGGTCGCGACGTCGACCCATGGGATCCGCGGCGTCGGATGGCCCTCGAAGATCGAGTCGAACTGCCGGTACGTCAGCAGCTGCTCCTCGGAGATCGCGCCCGCCGCGCGGAACATCGCGTACATGAGCGTCGACGCGTGGCCCTTCGAGAAGACGAGGCGGTCGTTGTGGGGATCGTGCGGGTTGTCGAAGTCGTAGCGGAGGTACTTCGCCAGCAGCACGGCCATCAGGTCGGCCGCCGACATGGCCGAGGTGGGATGGCCGGAGCCTGCTTTCGCGGCAGGTCTGATCCCGTCGACCCTCAACTGCTGTCCCAGCTCGCGCCAGAGCTCGACGTCACTCATCGCTTACGACCTCTCCCTTCGCCGGAGACGGAAACCGGAGCCGATTCTATGTACGGTCCGTCGCGTGAAAGTCGCCGTGGCGTTCGACCATCGCGGAGTGCACCTGCGCGACAAGCTCCTCGAGACGCTGCGCGAGGAGGGCCACGACGTCGTCGACCTCGGCACGGACTCCGACGCGGTGAGGATCGACTACCCCGACAAGGCCGCCGAGCTCGGCGCCGCGATCAAGGACGGCGAGGCGGAACGCGGAGTCCTCGTCTGCGGCTCCGGCGTGGGCGCCTCGGTCGCCGCGTGCAAGATCGCGGGAATCCGGGCAGCAATCTGTCACGACGTCTACTCCTCGCACCAGGGAGTCGAGCACGACGACATGAACGTCCTCTGCCTCGGCTCCGAGGTCGTGGGCCCGAGCCTCGCCGCCGACCTCGTGCGGGCGTTTCTCGCAGCACGTTTCGACGGAGGAGAGCGTTACGTCGCCAGACTGGAGAAGATCCGACGGATGGAAGAAGGGATGCGGAATGGCTGAATCGAGACTCCACCAGCTGAGCGCGCGCGGGCAGTCGGTCTGGATCGACTACCTCTCGCGCGACCTGCTCGAGACCGGAGAGCTGAAGCGGATGATGGAAGAGGACGCCGTGGTCGGCGTGACCTCGAACCCGACCATCTTCCAGAAGGCGCTCTCGCACGGCAACCTCTACGACGAGCAACTGAAAGAGCTCGAGCACGAGAGCGACGCGAAGGAGATCTTCCTCCATCTCGCCGTTCGCGACGTCGAGCACGCACTCGACCTGCTCGCGCCGGTGCACGAGAACAACGCCGAGGACGGCTACGTCTCGATCGAGGTCGACCCGACCCTCGCCTACGACACGAAGGCCACCTACGACCAGGCGATCCGGCTGCACGAGTGGATCGACCGGCCGAACCTCTACGTCAAGATCCCGGGCACGAAGCCGGGGCTGCAGGCGATCGAGGACTGCATCGCCGTCGGCCGCAGCATCAACGTCACCCTCCTCTTCTCACTCGAGATGCACAGCAACTCGATGGAGGCGTACCTCCGCGGGCTCGAGCGGTTCGTCGAGAGCGGCGGCGACCCGGCGAAGGTGCGCTCGGTCGCGAGCTTCTTCGTCTCGCGCGTCGACACCGAGACCGACAAGCGGCTGGAGGCAATCGGCTCCGAGGAGGCGCTCGCGCTGCGCGGCAAGCTCGCGATTGCGAACGCGAAGATCGCGTACCAGAACTACCTCGAGGCGTTCTCCGGCCCACGATGGGAGGCGCTCGAGGCGAAGGGCGCGCTGCCGCAGCGCTGCCTGTGGGCTTCGACCTCCACGAAGAACCCCGAGTACCGCGACGTCCTCTATGTCGAGGAGCTGATCGGGCCGCACACGGTGAACACGATGCCGGAGGAGACGATCCAGGCCTTCCAGGATCACGGCGAGGTGCGCGGCGACACGGTCCTCGACGGTGTCGACGAGGCTCGCCGGCTGCTGGAGCAGCTCGCCGCGGTCGGGATCGACTACGACGACGTCGTGCTCACGCTCGAGAAGGAAGGCGTGGAGAAGTTCTCCGACTCCTTCGAGGAGCTGCTCGACGGCGTGCGGGCGAAGTGCGAGGCCGTGACCGCGTAGCGGTGAATCGCGAGCGTCTGATCGAGGGGATCTGGGAGCGCGATGCGACGACGTGGTCCGGAAGCGACGAGGCGCAATGGCTCGGCTGGCTCGACGAGCCGCTGCACGTCCAGGAGGGACTCGACGACATTCGCCGCCTGGCCGAATCGGTGCACGACGAAGTCGACGACGTCGTCCTCTGTGGGATGGGCGGCTCGTCGCTCGCGCCGGAGGTGTTGCGTCGCAGCTTCGAGGTGGACTGGTTCCACGTCCTCGACACGACGCACCCCAAGGCGATTCGCGCACTCGAGGCGAAGCTCGACCTCGGGCGTACGCTGTTCGTCTCGTCCTCGAAGTCCGGTTCGACGCTCGAGACCCGGTCGCACACCGACTACTTCTGGGAAAAGACCCGCAAGAAGGGGGAGCTCTTCTGCGCCGTGACCGACCCCGGCTCGGAGCTGGAGCACCTCGCCCGGGAGCGCGGCTTCCGCGCGGTGTTCTCCGGCGAGCCCTCCATCGGCGGCCGCTACTCGGCGCTCTCGCCGTTCGGGATCGTCCCGGCTGTGCTGATGGGCATCGACGCGTCGCGCCTGCTCGAGCGCGCGCGGGAGATGCGGGAGGCTTGCCGCTCCGGGGAGGGCAATCCCGGCTACGAGCTCGGGAGCCGGTTCGGCGCGGGCTGGCAGGAGGGTCGCGACAAGATTTGCATCGGTGACGCGGCCGGCGATTTCGGGCTGTGGGCCGAGCAACTCATCGCGGAGTCGACGGGGAAGCACGGCAAGGGGCTCATCCCCGCGCCCGGTGAGTCGCCGGACGGCCCCGACCGGCAGGCCGCCGAGCCGGAGCTGCCCGACTCCTACGCGCTCGGCGCCGAGTTCTTCCGCTGGGAGTTCGCGATCGCCGTCGCGGGCGCGTACCTCGAGATCAACCCCTTCGACCAGCCCGACGTCCAGGCGGCGAAGGACAAGACGAACAAGGTCCTGGCGACGGGCAAGGAGCCCGAGCTCGAGCCGGAGGGCTCGATCGAGGAGCTGCTCGGGCAGGCGAAGGAGGGCGATTACGTCTGCGTGCAGGCCTTCGTGAACCCCGACGTGGATCTCGGCCCGCTCGTGGACAGGCTCCGCCGCGACAGCGGCCTCGTCGTCACGCACGGTTACGGCCCGCGCTTCCTCCACTCGACCGGCCAGCTGCACAAGGGCGGCCCGAACACCGGCCTCTTCCTCCAGGTCGTCGACGACGAGGGAGACGAGCTGCCGATCCCCGGGAAGCCGTTCGGGTTCCGGCGGCTGATCCGGGCGCAGGCCGCGGGAGACCTCGAGACGCTGAAGGAGCGCGGCCGTCGCGTTGCCAGAGTGAGATTGGAGGACCTGTAGTGCAACTCGGCATGGTCGGCCTCGGCCGGATGGGCGCGAACATGACGGAACGGCTGAGCGCGGCCGGTCACGAGCTCAAGACGTTCGACCCCAAGGTCGACTCGCGCACGGCGTCGTCGCTCGAGGAGCTCGTCGGGCAGCTCGACACCCCGCGCTCGGTCTGGCTGATGGTCCCGGCGGGGATCGTCGACTCGGTCGTGGACGAACTGGCTCCGCTGCTCGCCGAGGACGACACGATCATCGACGGGGGCAACTCGTACTACGTCGACGACCTGCGCCGCTCGAAAGAGCTCCGGGACAAGGGCCTCCACTACGTCGACGTCGGCGTCAGCGGCGGCGTCTGGGGCCGGGACCGCGGCTACTGCCTGATGGTCGGCGGCGACGACGAGGCAGTCGGGAGACTCGTGCCGGTGCTCGAGACGCTCGCTCCCGGGCTCGAGGCTGCGGTGCGCACGCCCGGCCGGGAGGGTGACGCGGCACCCGAGGAGCAGGGCTGGCTCCATTGCGGGCCCTCCGGTGCGGGCCACTTCGTGAAGATGGTCCACAACGGCATCGAGTACGGCCTCATGCAGGCCTACGCCGAGGGCCTCAACGTCCTCAAGCACGCGAACATCGGCAAGCACGCGCAGGAGACCGACGCCGAGACGACGCCGCTCCGCGACCCCGACCTCTACCAGTACGACCTCGACGTGGCCGCGATCACCGAGGTGTGGCGTCGCGGCTCCGTGATCGCCTCGTGGCTGCTCGACCTGACCGCGGAGGCGCTGCACGAGACACCGGATCTCGACGAGTACGCAGGCCGCGTCAGCGACTCCGGCGAGGGCCGGTGGACGGTGCAGGCGGCGGTCGAGGAGGGCGTCCCGACGCCGGTGCTCGCCGCCTCGCTGTTCGACCGCTTCGCCTCGCGCGGCGAAGCCGACTGGGGGAACCGCGTGCTCTCCGCGATGCGCAAGGGCTTCGGTGGGCACCTCGAGAAGAGCCCCGAGCAGTGAAGAGGGCACCATGACCGCGACGGCCCCGAAGCATCAGGACAACCCGCTCGCCGCGGGGCTCGCGCTGCGGCGGACGCCCGACCCGTGCGCGCTCGTCATCTTCGGCGCCTCCGGCGACCTCACTCACAAGAAGCTCATGCCGGCGCTCTACGCGCTCGCGGTCCGCCGCCTCCTTCCCCAGCGCTTCGCCATCGTGGGCGTTGCGCGCACCGAAGGCGACGACGAGTCGTTCCGGCAGGACATGGAGTCGGCGGTGAAGCAGCACGCGCGCGACGAGTTCCGGCAGGACACGTGGGACGAGCTCGCCGCCCAGCTGCACTACGTCTCGACCGACTTCGCCGACTCGAGCGGCGAGGACAAGGTGCACGACGTGCTCGAGAAGCTCGACCGGGACGAGGAGCTGGGAGGCAACCGCGTCTTCTACCTCGCGGTGCCGCCGCCCGCCTTCCCCACGATCGTCGAGGCGCTCGGCAAACGGCGCGACGACCGGGGCTGGACCCGGCTGGTGGTGGAGAAGCCGTTCGGCCACGACCTCGCCTCGGCGCAGGAGCTGACGGCGACGCTTCTCGAGTACTTCACGGAGGAGGAGATCTTCCGGATCGACCACTACCTCGGTAAGGAGACGGTGCAGAACATGCTCGCGCTCCGCTTCGCGAACGGGATCTTCGAACCGATCTGGAACCGCCAGTTCATCGACCACGTCCAGATCACGGTGGCGGAGTCGATCGGGATCGAGGCCCGCGCCGGCTACTACGAGCATGCGGGCGCGATCCGCGACATCTTCCAGAACCATCTTTTGCAGCTGCTCACGCTGACGGCGATGGAGCCGCCGATCGACTTCACCTCCGACTCGGTGCACACCGAGAAGGTGAAGGTGCTGCGGGCGCTGCACACCCCGGGGCCGAAGTCGGTCGTGCGCGGGCAGTACGGGCGCGGCTTCGTCGAGGGCGAGGAGGTGGTCGCATACCGCGAGGAGGCGGGCGTGGCGGCCGAATCCGTGACGGACACCTACGTTGCGGCGAAGCTCTACGTCGACAACTGGCGCTGGGCGGACACGCCGTTCTACGTGCGGATGGGCAAGCGCCTCGCGCGCCACGAGACGACGATCGCGATCCAGTTCAAGGCCGCTCCCCATCCGCCGTTCGAGGAGGCGGCCTCGGAGGGATTGCGCCCGAACGTGCTCGTCGTCCACGTCCAGCCCGACGAAGGCGTCTCGCTCGCGATCGGCGCGAAGGTGCCGGGACAGGGGATGACGATCCGCACCGTCCACATGGACTTCCTCTACGGCGGCGCCTTCCGCACCGGGATGCCGGAGGCGTACGAGCGCCTCATCCTCGACACGATGCTCGGCGACTCGACGCTGTTCACTCGCGCGGACGAGGTCGAGGAGCAGTGGCTGCTCGTCGACGCGATCGTCGCCGCCTGGCAGCGAGACAAGCCCGCGTTCCCGAACTACCCCGCCGGCTCGTGGGGGCCCCCGAGCGCCGACGAGCTCCTCCACCGGGACGGCCGGTCGTGGCGACGGCACTGAGCGAGCTGAACTGGTTCGGCGAGGACGTCTGCCTCGCCGACGTGGACACCGCGCTCGCGCGGCTGCGAGCGCAGGCGGCGTCCGAGGCGGCGAGCATGCGCACCTCCGTGATGACGCATCTCGCGTGGGTGCCGGCGGAGTGGGTGGAGCCGGCGCGAGCGGCGCTGGAGGGGATGGCCGAGCTCCATCCGTCGCGCACGATCCTGCTGTTCCCGGAGCCCGGCGCTCCCGACAACCGGATCGACGCGCGGGCCGAGGTCGAGCGGTGGGAGGTGCCGGACACGGACCGCGGGCTCGTGACCGAGGTGGTGGAGCTGACGTTGCGCGGCGCGCGCGCGCAGGCCCCTGCGAGCATCGTCGAGCCGCTGTTGATCTCCGATCTGCCCGTGTTCCTACGCTGGCGCGGGGAGCCGCCGTGGGGCGCGCCGGAGCTGGAGCAGCTCGTCGCCGTAGCCGACCGGCTGATCGTCGACTCGACCGAGTGGGACGACATCCCGGGCGCGTACCGGTCTCTCGCCGAGCTCTTCCCGCGCTGCGCCGCCTCGGACATCGCGTGGGCGAGGACGTCGCGGTGGCGCTCGCATCTGGCGACGCTCTGGCCGGCGCTGGCCGACGTGCGGACGGTGCGCGTGCGCGGGACGGCGGCGCAGGCGTGGCTCCTCTGCGGTTGGCTCCGCTCCTGCCTCAGGCGGGGAGAGATCGCGCTCGAGCACGACCCGGCGGAGAAGCTCGAGAGCGTGGCGCTCGACGGCGAAGCCGTGCCTTTGCCGCCGGGCGACCCGCCGACACCGAGCGACGTCCTCTCGGACGAGCTTGACCGCTTCACGCCCGACCCGGTCTACGAAGCCGCCGTGCTCGCCACAACCGCCCCGATCAACTCCTGACCTCCCCGGCTCGGCTGTACGTGCCAGGCCTTTCCTTGTAACAAAGTGTCACTTGGGATCCCGGTGCGGTCCAGCCCGGGAGCTGTGACCGTTCCGTGACTCCTGGGCCGCGATTCTGACGGCGTGCTTTCCTTCGCACCTCGGTTATCGGGTCGCCTGCTGGACGAGATCGAGCGACAGTCCCGACGATCCGTCCCTATCGCCGAGATGAACCGTTGTGTCGGACGCAAAGCGGCCGAGCTGGGCGTCCACAGGCCGAGTTACGAGCGAGTGAGGGTGCTGGTGCACACCGCGCGGCGCCTTCGCCGCCAGGGCCGCGGACCGGTCTCGACCGTCGCGCTGCAGGTGGCCTTTCGAGTCAGGCAGCCGGATGCAATCCTCCTCCACTTCCTCGAAGCGCCGGCACCACGGCTCAGGGACCGCGCACCTCCCAAGTAACAGTCTGTTACGAGGAAAGACGGGTCTCGCCGAGCCGTGGCAATAACGACTCGAGCAGGCGGCCGGCGGCGAGGACCAGGCCGTCGTCGCCCGCGGGGGCCGCGAGCTGGATCGAGGCAGGCAGGCCGTCTTCCGCCGGGCCACAGGGGAGTGCGAGCGCCGGCCAACCGAGCGAGCTGAACGGATACGTGTGGTCCGTTGCAGGAAGACGCAACGCGAGCTCGTCCGCGTCGGCGGGCGGTGCGACGAGTAACACCGTCGGGGTCACGACGAGGTCGACCTCGCCGCACGCGGCCAGGAAACGCTCGCGATACTCGGCCCGCTCGCGCTCGGCGGCAGCCGCCTCGGCGTCGCTCACCCGCAGGCAGCGCTCGACCTTGCCGCGGACGTTGTCGCCGTACAACTCCTCGTTGCCCGGGAAGAGCGCGCGGTGGACATCGGCCACCTCGCGCATGAAGTCGGACCGATCGGCCGGCGCGAGCGGAAGGTCGAGCTCACGGCGGCGCGGGAAGAGCGACGCAACTTCCGCCACGCGCTCGCGCACCAGCGGATCTGCGCGGTCGAGCCACGCCACGCCGACCTCCAGCTCCTCGAGGGACTCGAGCTCGGCCGGCTCGAACCGCGGCGCAAGCACCCGCAGCAACCGCTCGCACCCCTGCACCGTCGACGCCATCGGGCCGACGACGTCGTAGCTCGGCGCGAGCGGGAAGCAGCCCTCGACGGAGACGAATCCGTGCGACGGCTTGAACCCGACGATGCCGCACCACGCCGCCGGGATCCGGATCGAACCCGCAGAATCAGTGCCGAGTGCGAGCCCGACGTCGCCCCCAGCGATCGCGGCCGCGGAACCGCCACTCGACCCCCCGGCCAGCCGTCCCGGGGCCGCAGGGTTCGGAACCGTGCCGTAGTGCGCGTTCTGGGAGGAGATCCCGTACGCGAACTCGTGCAGATTCGTCTTCCCCGCGACCGCGAAGCCGCCGGCCTCGAGCGACCGCACGGCATCCGCGCTCACCGCGGGGACGTGATCGGCGAAGAGCGCCGAGCCGTACGTAGTCGTCAGCCCCGCAGTGTCGAGCAGGTCCTTGACCGCGACCGGCTCGCCCGCGCCCGTGTCCACGGGACGCGCCAGCCAGATCCCGTCCACTACTGGAAGTGGAGATAGAGCAGCGCAACTCCCACGCAGCCCGCGAAGAGCAGCACGAAGACGCCGAAGAGCATCCAGCCGAGACGCACGTTCCTGCGTGCGAGTTCGGGATCCATCAGGCGATCACCGCATCGACCGCGAGGGCCGCGAAGAGCAGCGCGAGGTACAGGAGCGAATAGTGGAAGAGGAGCATCGCGCGTCGCGGAGTCGTGTGCCGACGCAGAGCCTCGGCGAGCCAGACGAACACGGCTCCGAGAGCGAGGGCGCACACGACGTAGAGCGGGCCGGCGCCGCCCCAGCCCCACGGCAGCAGCGTGGCCGCCACCAGCACCAGCGAGTAGAGGACGATCTGGCGTGCGGTAGCGCGGTCTCCTCGCACGACCGGCAGCATCGGTACGCGCGCGTTGGCGTAGTTCTCCTTGATCAGCAGCGCCAGGGCCCAGAAGTGCGGCGGCGTCCAGATGAAGACGATCGTGAAGAGGATGAGTGCCGCAACCCCGACGTGCCCGGTCGCCGCCGCCCAGCCGACGAGCGGCGGGACGGCGCCGGCGGCTCCCCCGATCACGATGTTCTGCGAGGTCGAGCGCTTCAACCACCGCGTGTAGACGATGACGTAGAAGAGGCCGCCCACGAGCGCGAGCGCCGCGGTCAGCACGTTGACGGCGCTCCCGAGCAGGACGAAGGAGAACGCGAGCAACGCGAGCCCGAACTCGAACGCGCGGCTCGTCGGAACACGCCCCGAAGCGACCGGGCGCGACTGCGTCCGCTGCCCCATGAGCGTGTCGATGTCCCGGTCGAGCACGTGGTTGAGAGCCGACGCTCCGCCGCAGGCCAGCGCCAGTCCCGCCATCGCCGCCAGCGTGAGCCCCGTCCCCGGCCAGCCGCGTGCGCCCGCGATCATCCCGCAGAAGCCCGTCACGAGCAGGAGCGACATGATCCGCGGCTTCGTCAGCGTGAGGTAGTCGCGCCACGAGCCCCACGGGACGCGCTCGCCGCGGAAGCTCTCCGCCACGACG
>DATEPQ010000077.1:0-3774 GCA_035273125.1 Gaiellaceae bacterium | reverse complement strand
GAATACCGTGACGCCGCCCGTTTCGCCATGACCCCTTCGAGACCCAGCTCGTTCGCCGCCTCGAGCAGCGCCTCGCCGTCCTCGAAGGAGCCGGAGAGCTGCACGACCGGGTTCGGCGCAAGCAGCTTCTCGAGCCGCGTCCGCCGCTCGGTCAGCGGCAGGCCGACCACCGGCTCACCGTCGATCTCGAGCACGTCGAACACCTCGTACGCGAGCCGGGTGCTCCCCGTCTGCATCGCCGAGAAGCTCGCGCGGCCGTCCTCCCCGAGCGCGACGACCTCGCCGTCCACGACTGCATCGGGCGTCCGCAGCGCCTGCACCAGCTCCTTCGCCACCGGCGCGAACCGCTGCGTCAGGTCGTTCCCGCGGCGGGAGACGAGCTTGGCTTCGCCGCCGCGGACGTAGCCGAGCGCCCGGTACCCGTCCCACTTCGGCTCGAACTGCCAGCCCTCTCCCCGAGGCAACTCTTCCGTCAGCGTCGCGAGCATCGGCCGGTAGACGCGAGGAGTTCCGCTTCCGGCGCCGTCGTCGCGCTTGCGAAGGATGAGCCAGTTCTTCTCGTCGCCGGAGAGGTGCGCGGGGACGAGCGCCCACGTACCTTCGAGCCGTTCGCCGTGCAGCCGCACCGTGAGCCCGCCGTCGGGCTTCTCCTCCAGCAGCTCGTACGTGCCGCGGTCCCAGATCTCGACGGTTCCCGCGCCGTAGTTCCCCTTCGGGATCTCGCCCTCGAAGCTCCCGTACTCGAGCGGATGGTCCTCGACGTGCACGGCGAGATGTTGCTGGCCGGGCTCGAGCGGGACTCCCTTCGGCACCGCCCACGAGACGAGAACGCCGTTACGCTCGAGGCGGAAGTCGTAGTGGAGGCGCCGCGCGTCGTGCCGCTGCACGACGAAGGTCGGCTCCTTCGCCTTGCCGCGCTTGCCGCCAAAGGGCTCGGGCGTCTGCTTGCGGTCTCGTTTGCGCTCGTACTCCGAGAGCTTCTTGCTCACGAAGCTTTTCTAGCGCGTGCGCGCTGGGTGCGCTCGACCGACTCGCGCAGCGCCTGCATCAGGTCGACGACCTGCGGCTCCTCCTCGCTCGGCTCCGGCAGCGGCGCCCCCTCGGCCTTCGAGCGGATCAGCTCGATCAGCTCGGAGCGGTACGTGTCGTCGTAGCGGTCGGGATCGAACTCGGCGCTGAGGTTCTCGACCAGCGACTTCGCCATCTCGACCTCGGCCTTGGGGATCCCGTCGCCGGCGACGGCCTCGCCCACGACCTCGGCCGGACGGCGCACCTCCTCGGCGTAGTACATCGTCTCGAGCACGAGCACGTCCTCCCAGGGGCGCAGGCACGCGAGGTGCTGCTTGTTCCGGATCACGACCTTCGCGATGCCGACGCGGCCGGTCTCCTCGAGCGCCCGCACGAGCAGCCCGTACGGCTTCTCGCCGCCCTCCTGCGGCACGAGGTAGTACGCCTGCCGGAAGTAGATCGGGTCGATCTCGTCGAGGCAGACGAAGTCGCAGATGTCGACGGAGTGTGTCAGCTCGACGTCGAGGCGGTCGAGATCCTCCGGCTCGATCGGGACGAAGCGACCCTTCTCGAGCTCGAACGCGCGCACGACGTCGTCCGGATCGACGTGCTCGCCCGTGTCCTTGCGGACCTTGTCGTAGCCGATCGGTTCGAGGTCGCGCCGATCGACGAAGTGGAAGCGAAGCTCGCGGGAGCTGGTCGCCGTCAGCATCCGGACCGGGATGCTGACGAGCCCGAACGAGATCGTCCCGCTCCAGATCGGACGAGGGGCCATGCGCTCTTCGTCCCCGCCTCGAGGAGGTCGAAAACGGTCGCGCATTGCGAGGTTTCCGGGTCTCGAGTCGTATGCCTATCGTTCACACAACCCATACACGGCGGGGATAAGCCTGTGGACGCTGTGGACAGCGCCCTCGCCGGGTCCGCAGAAATCTATTCAAAACTCCATTAAGTTGTCTCAGGCGAAGACGCCGAGCGAACGGAAGCGCGCGCGGCGCCGACGACGAAGATCGTCGCCCGGGATCCCTTCCAGCTCGGCCAGCGACTCCCGTAACGCCTCCCCGAGCTGCCGCGCCGCCATGTCCGGGTCGATGTGAGCCCCGCCCACGGGCTCGGGCACGATCTCGTCCACAACTCCGAGCTCGAGGCAGTGGACGGCGTCGGGGCGGAACGCCGCGGCCGCCTTCTTGGCCTGACCGGCGTCGCGCCAGAGGATCGCCGCGCAGCCCTCGGGCGAGATGACGGAGTAGATCGCGTTCTCCTGCATGAGGACACGATCCGCGAGCGCGATGGCGATCGCGCCGCCCGAGCCGCCCTCGCCGATCACGCAGGCGACGGTCGGCACCTTGAGCCGCGCCATGACGGCCTGCGACCGCGCGATCGCGGCGCCCTGGCCGTGCTGCTCGGCCACCACGCCCGGGTACGCGCCCGGTGTGTCGACGAGCGTGATGACCGGGAAGCCGTGCCGGTCGGCGAGCTCCATCGCGTGCCACGCTTTGCGATAGCCCTCCGGGTTCGGCATCCCGAAGCGGCGGCTGGCGCGCTCGTGGATGTCGCGCCCCTTCTGCTGGCCCACGAGGACGACGGTGCGGTCGCCGAGCTTGCCGAGGCCGGCGATCATCGCGCCGTCGTCGGCGAGCGCGCGGTCGCCGTGCAGCTCGAACCAGTCGTCGAGCAGCCGCTCGACGTAGTCGAGCGTGTAGGGCCGCTCGTCGTGGCGGGCCAGCTCGACCTTGCGCCAGATCTCCTCGTCGGTCGCCTCCTCGCCGATCCGGGCGATCTGCCGCTGCAACCGCTCGAGCTCGCCGGAGATGCGCGCACCGCCGAGCAACGGAAGATTTCTCAACCGCCCCAGCCGCTCGCGGAGCCTCAGCTCGTGCTCAGTCGGGGGCATCGAAGAGCCTCAGGAGCCGGGACAGGGTCGGCCGGAGCTCGGCGCGTGGAACGATCGCGTCGATCTGGCCGTAGCGGAGGTTCTGCTCGGCGCGGCCGAAATCGTCCGGCAGCTTCTCGCGCGTGATCTCCTGCACGACGCGCGGGCCGGCGAACGACATGAGCGCGTTCGGCTCGGCGAGTACGACGTCCCCGAGCGTCGCGAAGCTCGCGAGCACGCCTCCCGTCGTCGGGTGCGCCATCACGCAGAGGAGCGCCTCGCCGGAGTCGTGGAGATCCTCGACCGCCGCGACCGTCTTCGGCAGCTGCATGAGGGCGAGGATGCCCTCCTGCATGCGCGCGCCGCCGGAGCTCGTGACCGACACGAGCGGCATGCCCGCCTCGGCCGCCGAGTCGCAGGCGCGCGAGAACTTCTCGCCCACCACGCTGCCCATCGAACCGCCCATGAAGGCGAAGTCCATGACGGCCAGCTCACACTGGCGCCCTTCCAGCGTGGCCCGGCCGATCACCATCGCGTCGGTGAGGCCGGTCTTCATCTCGGCCTCGGCGAGTCGCTCGGTGTAGGGGCGAAGGTCGAAGAAGCCGAGCGGATCCTCGGAATGGAGCTCCGTCGCCTCCTCCGCAAAGGAGCCGGGATCGGCGAGGGACGCGATCCGCGCGCGGGCTCGCATCGGGAAGTGATGACCGCACTGCTCGCACACCCACAGACTCTGCTCGAGCTCGTCGTCGCGGTAGTGCGAGTGGCAGCTCGGGCAGGTGTTCGGGTGACTCGGGGGAGGGCTTGGCTGGTCGTTGGTCTCGACCGAGACGTCGATCTTGGCCACGTTGGCAGCTTAGACCCGTGGCCCGAGAGGGAGGTTGCGAAGCGGCTCAGTA
>DATEPQ010000076.1:0-10195 GCA_035273125.1 Gaiellaceae bacterium | reverse complement strand
AGGGCGACGACCGCGAGCAACTGGTCGCAACGGTCGAGCGGCTCGAGCGCCGCCGCGAGACGCTCGGCCAGGTCAACCCGCTCGCGCACGAGGAGTACGAGGCCGAGAAGGCGCGTCTGGAGGAGCTCGCCGCCCAGCGGGTCGATCTCGAGGCGAGCCTCGCCGAGCTCGAGAAGCTCCGCAACGAGCTGACCGAGACCGTCGAGCGGCGCTTCACCGAGACGTTCGAGGCCGTTCGCCGCCACTTCGAGGACGTGACGGCGACGGTCTTCCCCGGCGGCGAGGGGCGGCTGCGCCTCACGGAGGCGGAGGACGAGGAGGAAGATGCGCCGGGCGTCGAGGTCGAGCTCCGTCCCGCCGGGAAGCGCGTGCAGCGGCTCTCGCTTCTCTCCGGCGGCGAGAAGGCGCTCGGCGCGATCGGGTTCCTGTTCGCGCTGTTCCTCGCGCGGCCCTGTCCGTTCTACCTCCTCGACGAGGTCGAGGCCGCCCTCGACGACACGAACATCGGCCGCTTCGTCGAGCTGTTGCGCCGGTACGCGGACCGGGCACAGTTCGTCGTGATCACGCACCAGAAGCGGACGATGGAGGCCGCCGACGTGCTCTACGGCGTGACCATGGGCGGGGAGGGCGTCTCCCAGGTCGTCTCGCGCAGGCTGCCCCGGGAGGAGGCCGAGGCGGCGAGCGCCGCCTAGTGCTCTTCGACCCGGCCGCGTTCGAGCCGCTGACGGACGAGCCGTGGGACGAAGCCCGCGTCCGCGACGGCATCGCGGCGATCGTGACTGACGCCGACGCGGCGTTCGATCCCGACGGGCTCTGGCCCGCGCACGAGTGGGACGGCTACAAGGCCGCGCTGCCGCTGAAGAACCTCTACCTCGGCGCAGCCGGCGTCGTCTGGGCGCTCGACGACCTACAACGGCGCGGACTCGCCGAGACGTCGCTCGACCTGCCCGCGGTCGCGGCACACGCGCTCGAGCTGTGGCGCGCGGAGCCGGATTACATGGAGGGCGAGGTGCTCCCCGAGCCGCCCGAGTCTGCGCTCTTCCTCGGCGAGACCGGCATCCTGCTCGTCTGTCATCGGCTCGGCCTCGGCCTCGACGTCGATGCCGAGCTCGAGGCGCGCATCCGCGCGAACGTCGCCAACGAGAGCGAGGAGCTGTTCTGGGGGACGCCGGGGACGCTGCTCGCCGCCGCGCACGCGGGCCTCGACGCGGCCGCGCGCGAATCGGCAGACGCGCTCGCCTCGCGCCGCGACGAAGAGGGCCTCTGGACGCAACATCTGTGGGGGAGCGAGTTCAAGGCGATCGGCGCCTCCCACGGCGCGGTCTCGAATGTCCGCGCGCTCCTCCACGTCGACGACCCCCGCAACGACCAGCTGAGGCGCGACATGAATCGGATCCTCGCCGAACGCGCAACCTGGCAGAACGGCCTCGTCAACTGGACGTCCGAGCCCAAGCTCCAGTGGGACGTCGGCACGCCGGGGATTCTCGTAGCCGCCGGGGACTACCTCGACGAGGAGTTGCTCTTCGCCGGCGCCGAGACGGTGTGGCAGGCGGGTGCGCACGGCGACGAGAAGGGCCACGGGATCTGTCACGGCACTTCGGGCAACGGCTTCGGGCTGCTCGCCGCGTTCGAGCGGACGCAGGACGAGGTGTGGCTCGAGCGCGCGCGGCGCTTCGCGGTGCATGCGCTCGCTCAGGCAGCGCGCATGCCGGGGCGCTACTCACTCTTCACCGGCGGCGTGGGCACCGCCCTCTTCGCCGCCGCCTGCCTCGACGGCGACGCGCGCTTTCCGGTTCTCGAGCGGCGCTAGCTCGGCAGCGAAGCACGTACGATCGCCTGATGGACGAACGCCTAGAGCGCTATGCCGAGCTCGCCGTTCGCGTCGGCGCGAACGTTCAGCCGGGGCAGGAGGTCTTCATCCACGGCCTCGTCGAGCACGCCGACCTCATCCGCGCGCTGACGCGGCAGGCGTACCGGGCCGGGGCGTCCTACGTCAACGTCCGGTACGACGACCAGCATGTCCGCCGGGCCATGATCGAGTTCGGGCCCGACGAGGCGCTCACGTACTCGCCCGAGTGGTTGAAGACGCTCATGGAGTCGATGGCGGGCAACGCCCTGCTCGGCACGAGCGGCAACCCCGAGCCGGAGCTGCTCGCCGACCTCGACGGCGAGCGGGTGGGCCGCGCGATCCCCGTCGAGGCGGCAGAGATCTCCAGGCGAGTGCAGGGGAGCCACAAGGTCAACTGGTGCGGGGTCGGGGCGCCGACGGAGGGCTGGGCGCGCCAGGTGCTGGGCGAGCCAGACATCGAGGGCCTCTGGGAGATCATCGCCTTCTGCTTCCGGCTCGACGAGGACGATCCCGTCACGGCCTGGCGCGAGCACCTCGATCGCCTCGACGCGCGGGCGGCGGCGCTCACCGCGCTGCGGCCCGAGGCGCTGCGGTACCGCGGGCCGGGCACGGATCTCACGGTTGGTCTCCTCGAGAGCGCGCGCTGGGGCAGCGCCCGCTTCCGCACGGCCGATGGCGTCGACTATGTCGCGAACATGCCGACCGAGGAGATCTTCACGACGCCCGACTCGCGACGGGCGGAGGGCACGCTGCGTTCGAGCATGCCTCTCAGCCTCGGCGGTCAGCTCATCCGGGGCCTGCACCTGGCGTTCGAGGATGGAAGGATCGTCCACGCCGACGCCGAGTCCGGCGCGGACATCGTCCGCAGCCATCTCGCCACGATCGAGAACGCCGACCGCCTCGGCGAGCTCGCCCTCGTGACGAAGGAGTCGCGCGTCGGCCAGACCGGGAAGCTCTTCTACAACACGCTCTTCGACGAGAACGCCACCTGCCACATCGCCTATGGTTTCGGTCTCACCTACGCCTTCGACGGCGAGCCGGACGAGGGGATGAACGTCGCGAACGTCCACGTCGACTTCATGGTCGGCGGGCCGGAGCTCGAGGTCGACGCGCTCATGCCCGACGGCACCGAGGTCCCGCTCATCCGCAGCGAGGAGTGGCAGCTCGCCGCGTAGCTGGGCGCAGCTGCTGGGCGAGCCGGACGCGGCGCCCGAGCCCGAGGAGGAGAACGGTGGACGCTTCTTCTCGCGGCTGCGCGACTCGCTCTCCAGGTCGCGCCGCGCGCTGACGGGCGAGCTCGCAGCCGCGGCATCGTTCGATCCCGGCGACGACGCGGACTGGGAGCGGCTCGAGGAGGCTCTCATCGCAGGGGACGTCGGCGTCCGCGCGACCGCCGAGCTCGTGCGGCGCCTCGAGGCGCGAGGGGAGCTCGCGGATCTGAACGGTGCGCTGGCAGAGGAGGTGACCGAGCTCTTCGGCGAGGCTCCCGTCCTCGACGTCGCCCACGAGCCGGCCGTGATCCTCGTGGTCGGGGTCAACGGAACGGGCAAGACGACGACGATCGGCAAGCTCGCGGCGAGGCTCGCGGAGCGCGGCCGATCGGTCGTCGTCGCGGCCGCCGACACGTATCGGGCGGCGGCGGAGGAGCAGCTCGAGATCTGGGCTCAACGGGCCGGCGCGGACTTCGTCGGTTCCGAGCGCGGCGGGGATCCGGCCGCAGTCGCCTACGACGCGGTCGAGGCTGCGGTCGCGCGCGGGCGCGACGTCGTCGTGGTCGACACTGCGGGCCGCCTCCACACGCAGACGAATCTGATGGAGGAGCTCGCGAAGGTGCGTCGCGTGCTCGCGGGCCGGCTCGAGGGAGCGCCCCACGAGACGCTACTCGTCGTGGACGCGACGACCGGCCAGAACGGCGTCCAGCAGGCGAGGCTCTTCGGCGACGCGGTCGGCGTCACGGGAGTCGTGCTCACGAAGCTCGACGGCTCGGCGAAGGGCGGCGTCGCGATCCCGATCGCCTACGAGCTCGGCTTGCCGGTGAAGCTCGTAGGGGTCGGAGAGTCGCTCGAGGACCTGCAGCCGTTCGACCCGCGCGACTACGCGCGGGCCCTCGTGACCGCCTGAGGGTCGGCCGCGCTACTCGTCCGGGGTGAGCTTGACGATGTAGCCGCGGATCGGGTTCTCCGCCTCGATCGCGATCTCCACCTTGTACGTGCCTGCGGGCGCGCCCTCTGCCTTCGCGTTGTCCCACGCGTGCTCGAGGGCCGACCCCAGGTTTCCGCCCTTGCCCCTGTAGCACTTGTCGTCGAAATCGTTCATGCCGAATCTCCTCTCTCTTCCGGGGAGACCCTACTCCGGCGCAGGTGCCGTGACTAGGCGAGCTGGGCTGCCCATCCCGCGCCGACGACGTTCCCCTTGCGTTCGTAGACCGCTCGCGCCCGGGCGGCCGCGCTCGCGGCCTCCGGTGACCGGGCCTCTCGCAGAACGCGCGCGAGTGCGAGTAGTGCCGTCGCCTGCAGATCGAGGAAGTCGGTGGGCGCCGCCAGCTCGACCGCCTGGCGGGCCAGTCGCTCCGCCTCCGCCGTCTCTCCAGCGGACGCCTCGACCTGGGCGAGGGCGACCCGCCACATCACCTGCGTGACGATGTCGTCCTCCCAGACGTGGGACCGTGCGTACTGCGCGACCTTCTCCGCGTCGGCGAAGCGATTCCCCTGCGCGAGCGCCGCTGCGAGATAGGCCGCGATGGTCGGCCGGAGGTGCATGTCGCCGATCTCCTCGAACAGGCGGTACCCGGTGCGGAGCTCGCGCTCGGCAGCTTCGACGTCTCCGGCCAGCAGCTCGATCGCCGCACCGTCCATCGCCCGGAGGGCTCGGTCTTGCGTCATGCCCAGCTCGTCCCACAGCGACCGCGCGCGCGACCACTCCGCGCGCGCCTCGGCGAACTCTCCGCGCATGGCGAGCAGCACCCCAAGCGAGCTGAGGATCGAGGCCGTGAGCAGCCGGTCGTCCTCGCTCTCGCGCAGGAAGAGCTGCGCCCTGACGATCGCGTCGTCGACGGGTGTCGGCCCGAGCTGGATCGCCTGCATGAGGAATCCCGCGGCGCGTGCAACCTCGCGCGTGTCCCCGGCACGCCGGGCGTGCTCGAGCGCGTGTTCGAGCGCGGCCGCGCGTTCGCTCCAGCGGCACGCGTTGACCGGCGGCTCGCTCTTCAGGTGCCACGCTCTCGCCACGCCGGCGTCGTCACCGAGCGCCTCGAGAGCCGGAATCGCCTCCTCGGCGATGCGGGTGATCTCGTGATCCGGCGTCTCCGCGTTCGTGAAGATCCGGAAGAACTCCCGCTCGATGAGCGTGCGCAGCTCGAGCTGACGGTTCCCGTCGGAACGCGCGAGTGCCAGTGACTCCTCCAGCGCGCCCTCGGCCTCCGCGAACGAGCCCGACCGCATGAGCGCGATCGCGAGCTCGAGGAGGGCGAACCCACGCGAGGGGCTCGTCCGTGGCAACAGCGCAACCCCACGCTCGAGCAGGTTGACCGCGGCCGGTATGTCGTCGCGGGCCGAAGCCTGGCAGCCGGCCGCGGTGAGGAGCTCGCCGGCGCGTGCGCCCAGCGATCGGGCATGGTCGTCGAGCGATCCGAGCTCGTCCCGGTACCGGTACGCCTGTTCCAGGTGATAGCCGAGGAGCTCTTCCGGGGTGTCGCGGACCTCGAGCCAGGCGGCGAACCGCTCGTGGAGATCGGCGCGCGTGCGCTTGGGGACCCCGGCGTACGCCGCGTCCCTGATGAGCACGTGCCGGAAGCGGAAGCCGTCCTGGCCGGGGACGCTCGACACGGCGGGCTCGACGAGCTCCCGGCGCACGAGCCCGAGCAGCGTGGCCCCGAGCGTCTCGTCGCCGCCGTCGAGCGCCGCGACGGCGCCGGGCCAGAACTCCTTGCCGACGACAGCCGCCCGCTGGAGCACCTCGCGCTCCACCGGGTCGAGACGGTCGAGCCTCGCCGTGAGGAGCGCCTGGATCGTCGGCGGCAGGGTGACGAGCTCGGCGGGCGCGCGGGCTTCGTCGGCGAGCATCGCCACGAGCTGCTCGGCGTAGAGCGGATTTCCCTGCGCGACCTCGGTCACGCGGCTGCGGAGCTCAGGCGAGAGGATCCCGCCGGCGTCGAGCGCGTCGAGCAGCTCCGTCGCTTCGCCCTGCGAGAGCGGCTCGAGGCGCACGCGCACGCCCTCCCATTGCGGCCGTTCCTCGAGCAGCTCGGGGCGCGCGACGCAGAGGAGGAGAATCGGGGCGTCGCGGCTCCAGCGGCTCACGTGCTCGACGAGGTCGAGCAACGTCGGCTCGGCCCAGTGGACGTCCTCCAGGACGACGAGCAGCGGCCGCACGCTCGCGAGAGCCTCGAAGAGCCGCCGCACCGCCCAGAAGAGCTCTTCCGGCGGTGCGGAGCCGCGACCGCCGAGCACGCGAAGGCGCTCGGTCACGAGAGCACCGTCGGGATCGTCGGCCATCGCCTCGGCCACGGCGTTCTCTCCGCCGAGGCGCTGGATCAGCTCGGTCAACGGCAGGAAGGTGATCCCGTCGCCGTAGGCAAGGCACCGTCCCGCAGCGACCGTCGCGTACGAGCCGACCTCGGCCACGAGCTCCGATACGAGCCGCGTCTTGCCGACGCCGGCCGTCCCGATCACGGTCACCAGCCGGCACTCCCGACGCTCCGCACCCGCGGTCAGCTCGTCCCTGAGCACGCCGAGCTCGCGGCTCCGCCCGACGAGCGGCGTGTCCCAGCGGCGGGCGAACGAATCCGCGCCGGCGACTGCGTCGAGCACCCGCCACGCCTCGACGGGAGCGCGCTTGCCCTTCGCCTCGACGGGGCTGACGGCCTCGAGCCGCGTCGCGTGGCGGACGAGCCGCTCGGTGACGCTGCCGATCAGGATGTCGCCCCCTCCCGCCGCTTCCTCGAGCCGCTTCGCGGTGTTCACCGCGTCGCCCGTGGCCAGCGTCGCGACCCCGTCTCCGGTCACGACCTCCCCGGTGTTGATGCCGATGCGGATGCGCAGCTCGGGCATCTCGCGTTCGGCGAGGGAGGAGTTCAGCCGCCCGATCGCGCTCTGCATCTCGAGCGCGGCGCGCACCGCCCGCAGCGCGTCGTCCTCGTGGGCCTGCGGGAGCCCGAAGACGGCCATCACGGCGTCCCCGACGAACTTCTCCACGGTGCCGCCGTGCCGCTCGAGGGCTGCCTGCATCTCCTCGTACCACCGGCCCATCAGCTCGCGCAGAGGCTCCGGATCGAGGCGCTCGCCGAGCGCGGTCGATTCCGCCAGGTCGCAGAAGAGGACGCTGACGGTCTTCCGCGCGGCGGCTGCGGAAACCATGTCTGCAGTGTGACCTCCGGGCTGCCCGGTTTCCAGCACGGCTACCCTGCGGCCGATGTTCGACGCGCTCAGCGACAAGCTCCAGAGCACTCTCGGCGACCTCCGCGGGCTCGGCGTTCTCGACGAGGAGGCCATCTCCCGCGCGATGCGCGAGGTGCGGCTCGCGCTGCTCGAGGCCGACGTCAACTTCGGCGTCGTGAAGGAGTTCGTGGCCCGGGTGCGCGAGCGCGCGCTAGGCGAGGACGTGCGGAAGAGCCTCACCCCGGGCCAGCAGGTCGTGAAGATCGTCCACGAGGAGCTGACCGAGCTGCTCGGTTCCTCGGATTCCCGCCTCGCCTTTTCGCAGCGGCCGCCGACCACGATCCTGCTCGCGGGGCTCCAGGGCTCCGGCAAGACGACCGCCGCCGGCAAGCTCGCGCTCCTGCTCTCCAAGGAAGGCCGGAAGCCGGCCCTCGTCGCCGCCGACCTGCAGCGCCCGGCCGCGATCGACCAGCTCGTCCAGCTCGGCGCGCAGATCGGTGTCCCGGTCTACGCCGCCGAGCGCAGCGACCCCGTCAAGGCGGTCCGCGACGGGATCGAGAGCGCGCGGGCCGACGAGCGCGACGTCGTGATCCTCGACACTGCCGGCCGACTCCACGTCGACGAGGAGCTGATGGAGGAGCTCGCCGCCGTCCGGCGCGAGGCGAAGCCGACCAACGTCCTGCTGGTCCTCGACGCGATGACCGGCCAGGAAGCTGTCAACGTCGCCCAGGCGTTCCAGGAGCGGATCGACTTCGACGGCGCCGTCCTCACGAAGCTCGACGGCGACGCGCGCGGCGGCGCCGCCCTCTCGGTGCGCGCGGTCACCGGCCGGCCGATCAAGCTCGCCTCGGCAGGGGAGAAGCTCGCCGACCTCGACTGGTTCCACCCCGACCGGATGGCGTCCCGGATCCTCGGCATGGGCGATGTGCTCACGCTGATCGAGCGGGCCGAGTCGGCGATCGAGGACGAGGAGAAGGAGGAGCTCGAGCGCCGGATGATGAAGGGCGAGTTCACCTTCGACGACTTCCTCTCGAGCTACAAGATGATCCGCCGCATGGGGCCGCTCCAGGGGGTGCTCAAGATGATCCCCGGGCTCGGCAAGCAGCTCGAGGGTCTCGACCAGGTGGACGAGAGCCAGCTCAAGCGCGTCGAGGCGGTCATTCTCTCGATGACGCCGCACGAGCGCCGCGTGCCGCACGTCATCGACGCCTCGCGCCGTAAGCGGATCGCGGCCGGCTCCGGCACCACCGTCGAGCAGGTGAACCAGCTCATCGAGGCCCGGAAGCAGATGGCGAAGATGATGAAGATGGTCGGATCGGGCAAGATGCCGCAGTTGCCCGGAATGGCGGCGGGAGCGCCTACCATCGTCGGGTCGAAACCCAAGCCGAGTGCGACTCGTAAGGCGAGCAGCAAGCGGAAGAAGAAGAAAGCGAGAAGGTAACCGGATGGCAGTGAAGCTCAGGCTGACGCGGGTCGGCTCGAAGAAGAACCCGATCTACCGCGTCGTCGCGGCCGATTCGCGCTCGCCGCGCGACGGCAAGTTCATCGAGATCGTGGGCCGCTACAACCCGCAGACGGATCCGTCGCTCATCGACCTCGACGAGGAGAAGGTGCGCGGCTGGCTCGAGAAGGGCGCGCAGCCGACCGAGTCGGTGGCGAAGCTCCTCAAGGCCCAGGGAATCCAGTAGGCCGTGGCGGAGCTCGTCGCCGAGCTCGCCCGCCGGCTCGTCGACGAGCCCGACGCCGTGCGCGTCGAGGAGATCGAGGAGTACGACGGCACGCTCGTCCTCCGGCTGCACGTCGCCGAGGACGACATCGGCAAGGTGATCGGCCGCCAGGGCCGGCTCGTCCGCGCCCTGCGCACGATCGTCCGCGCCGGCGGCGTCGAGGCGGGGCGGCGCCTGCAGCTCGAGATCGCCGACTGACGTGGCTTCTGTAGCCGCGCTCTACGACATCCACGGGAACCTGCCCGCACTCGAGGCCGTCCTCGCGGAGGTGCCAGACGACGCGACGATCGTCGTCGGCGGCGACATCTGCGCCGGCGGCGATCAGCCGTCGGAGACGCTCGTGCGGCTCCGGGGGCTGGGTGATCGCGTCCGTTGGCTACGGGGGAACTCCGACCGGGAGCTCTATCCAGGCGAGGAAGGGTTGGCGCCGCCGGAGGTCGTCGAGGCGGCACGCTCGGCGCTGAGCGAGGCGGAGATCGAGTTCCTGCACGATCTGCCCGAGACGCAACTCATCGACGACGTCCTCTACTGTCACGCCTCGCCCCGCAACGACCTCGACATCTTCACCGAGCGGACGCCCGAGGATCGGATCGCCTTCCTTTTCGAGGGCCTCGATGTGCGCATCGTCGTCTGCGGGCACACTCATACGCAGTACGAGCGCGAGGTGGGAGGCATCCGGATCGTCAACGCGGGCAGTGTCGGCATGCCGTACGAGGAGGAGCCAGGCGCGTACTGGCTGCTCGACCTCGGGCACCGGCGAACGCCGTACGAGGGCGCCGAGCTGAAGGCGTCCCGCGAGGAAGCGGTCTCCGAGTTCACCGCACGTGGGCTCTGACCTGGTGCCGGTCGGTCGGGTCGGGAAGCCGCACGGGCTCGACGGCGGCTTCTTCGTGGAGGGAGCGAGCGAGCGGAAGGGCGTCTTCGGCGAGGGTGCGACGCTCTACGCGGGCGGCGAGCCGGCGACCGTGCTCGCCTCGCGCCACGGCTCGGGCGGGCGGCCGGTCATCCGCCTCGACCGCGACGTCGAGCGCGGTGCCGAGCTCGCCGTCGAGCGCGCGACGCTGCCGGGCCTCACCGACGAGGACGAGTTCTACGTCTTCCAACTGGTCGGGCTCAGCGTGGAGGAGGAGAGCGGACGGCAGCTCGGGCGGGTGCGCGAGGTGCTGGAGTACCCTGGCAACGACGTGCTCGAGCTCGACTCCGGTGCGTCACTGCCCCTCGTCGAAGCGTGCGTCCGGCAGGTG
>DATEPQ010000075.1:0-5153 GCA_035273125.1 Gaiellaceae bacterium | reverse complement strand
ACGCTGCCGATGAAGTCGCGCGGCGTGTCGTAGTACATGTTCATCTCCTCGACGATCACGCCCTTCTCGCGCTCGATCTCCTCCTCCTCGAAGCGGGCGTTGCGGAGCATGTCGACGAGCACGTCGAGCGCGACGTCGCGGTGCTCGGCCGCGCACTTGACGTAGTACGCCGTGTACTCCTTGCCGGTGAAGGCGTTGAACTCGCCTCCGATCGCGTCGATCGCGCCCGCGATCTCCTTGGCGCTCGGTCGCTTCTCGGTGCCCTTGAAGAACATGTGCTCGGCGAAGTGCGCGATCCCGGCCGTCTCCTCGGTCTCGTAGCGAGAGCCGGCGGCCAGCATCACGAGCACGGACACCGACTGCGCGTACGGCAGGTCGGCCGTGAGGACGCGCAGCCCGTTGTCGAGCGTCTCCCGTTGGAACACCGTCACAGCGCTCGATCGTATAGAGGTACGACGCATGCACGGGGAGCAAACGAGACGGGCGATCGCCGCCCAGCCGGAGTGGCTGGCGCAGGTGCCGACCCACCGGCGCTTCCCCGACGGCGCGCGGCTCCTCTTCACCGGCTGCGGCACGTCGTTCCACGCGGCCCAGACCGGAGTGACAGACGCCGGGGGCGAGGCGGTGCAGGCCCTGGAGCTCGTGCTGAGGCCCGAGCGCGATGCAGACCTGCTCGTCCTCGTCTCGCACGAAGGGGAGACACCGCTCACGCTCGAGGCCGCGCGCGCTTGGAGCGGGCCGCGGTGGCTCGTGACCGGGAAGGCGGACGGGCCCATCGCGGACCTCTGCGACGAGGTGGTCGTGTGCACGCCGGCGATCGAGGAGAGCTGGTGCCACACCGCGAGCTACACGTCCGCGGTCGCGGCGCTCGCGGCGTTGCGCGGGGACGACATCGGGTGGCTCGCCGGCGCGGTCGAGGAGGCGGTGGCGGCGCCGTTACCCGAGGTGGGGGAGCAGGAGCGCTTCCTCGTCGCCGGCGCAGGAAGAGAGCTCGCGACCGCGCACGAGGCGGTGCTGAAGCTGCGCGAGGGAGCCTGGGTCGCGGCAGAGGCGTACGAGACCGAACAGCTTCTGCACGGCTACCTGGCCGCGGTGGACGAGTCGGTGCGGGCCTTCGTGCTCGGTGGAGAAGGCGTGGCCGCCGAGCGCGCTGCGGCGGCTGCTGCTGCGCTGCGCGCACTGGGCTGCGACGTCGACCTGCTGCCGACGCGGCATCCAGTGGTGGACATCGTCGCCTTCCAGCGGCTCACGGTCGAGCTCGCAGAGCGGCGGGGGCGAGAACCGGATCGGATCCGCCGCCACGACCCGCGCTGGGCCGCGGCCGCGAAGGCCGCGAAGGCGGATAACGCCGCCTAGAGGTCGGCGAGCGCGGCGAGGAGCCGGTCGACCTCCTCGAACGTGTTGTAGTGGACGAAGCCCGCCCGCACCGCGCCCTCCGGCTGCAGGCCGAGGTGCTCCATCGCCTCGACGGCGTAGTAGTCGCCCTCCCAGACGGCGAGGGCTCGCTCGGCGAGCCGCTCCGCCACCTCGCGCGGCGAAGCTCCCTCGACGCCGAAGGCGAAGGTCGGGACGCGGCCATCCATTGTTCCGAGGCCGTAGAGCGTGCAACGGCCCGGCAGGCCGTCGAGGAACCGTTGCCCGAGCGCCCGCTCGTGCTTCTGAATCGCCTCCCAGCCGACCTCCTCGACGTAGTCGACGGCCGCCACGAACCCCGCGAGCAACTCGTGCGCGAGCGTTCCCGTCTCGAACCGCTGCCCGACGGGCTCGTCCATGGCCGGACGCACCTTGTACGGCCGCCACGAGCGCAGCAGCTCCTCCCTTCCGTAGGCGAGCCCGAGGTGGGGGCCGAAGAACTTGTACGGCGAGCAGAGGAGAACGTCGACGCCGAGCGCGACGACGTCGATCGGCCCGTGCGGCGCGTAGTGGACGGCGTCGACCCAGGCGAGCGCCCCCGCGGAGTGCGCGAGCTCGGCCACGCGCGCTGCGTCCGTCACCGTCCCCAACGCGTTCGAGGCGAGCGGAAAGGCGACGACGCGGGTCCGTCCGGTCAGCTTCCGCTCGAGGTCGTCCAGGTCGAGCGTCGTGTCCTCGTGGAGCTCGACGAAGCCGACGCGCACCCCGAGGTCTCGGGCCAGCTCGAGCCACGGCGCGATGTTGCCGTCGTGGTCGAGACGGGTGACGAGTATCTCGTCGCCGGCCTTGAGCGTCCGGCCGAGTGTGCGCGTGAGCGCGAAGTTCAGGGTCGTCATGTTCTGGCCGAACGCCGTCTCCCCCGGCCGGCAGCCGAGGAAGCGAGCCGCGGTGTCATGCGCCTGGGCGACGAGCTCGTCGCTGCGGCGGCTGGCGGCGAAGGCGCCGCCGAGATTGGCGTTCGACTCGCGCAGGTAGGCGGCGATCGCATCGATCACGGTCCGGGGGCACTGCGTCCCGCCCGGCGCGTCGAGGAACGCCACGTCCGAGGCGAGAGCCGGGAAGCGGGCCCGCACCGCAGCCACGTCGAGACTCATCCCTGCTCGAGGGGCGCCAGGGTCAACCCACGCTCGCCGAGCTGCTCCCAGTACAGCTCCGCCTGCTCCCGGAGCCCGGACCAGACGACAGCCTGCCCCGAGTTGTGGATCCGGGTAGCGAGGCGCATCCCGTCGTCGTACGAGACGCCGGGGATGACCGCCGAGAGCGCTGCCGCCACACCCTGGAACGTGTTGTGGTCGTCGTTGAGGACGATCACGAGCCACGGCCGTCCAAGTCCGGTGCCCTCGCCGCGGTCGAGCCGCTCCCGCGGCGGGGTCAGCGTCTCGCTCACGGGTCGATCGTCCGTCCGTTCACGATCCACCGATAGCTCGGCTTGGCGGTGAGGGACGAGCCGATGAAGCAGTCCCGCTCGGCCAGGGCGAGAAGCTCGGCGAGGGGGTCCGGCTGCGGTTCGGGCTCGAGCTCCACGTCGAGCTCGACATCGGTCTCGACGAGCGCGTACCGATCGTCCGTCTCGCGCTTCGTCACGAGAGTCCCGCTGCTGCCAGCCGCCGAGCGGACGTCGACGCCCTTCCGGTCGGCATGGAAGCGGAGGCTCTTGAGCGAGCAGCGGACGAGCGCGGCGAGCAGCAGGTGCTCCGGCGACCACTCTGCGGGCGGGCCCAGGACGACGCCGGTCTCCTCCGTCAGTCGGCCGTCGGTCGTGAGATCGACCGCGTACCGCAGCTCCTTCGCCCCGCCCGCCACGAGTCGCATGGTCTCAGAAGCGCGTCTCCGTCCGGGACGGGTCGTACGCTGCGGCACGTGCGGCGGCTGCGTACGCTGTCGGAGACCGAGTGCTACGTTCGCCTCTACGGCGGCTGGGATTCGACGGTGACCCTGGTGAAGATCGAGCCGCGGCGCCCGCGGTACGAGCCGGCCGTGTCGGGCGAGGATCTGCGGCGGGAGTTCGAGGCACGCATCGAGGCCCGAGCCGACGAGCTCATGGCGGAGCTCGACGCAGCAGAGGCCGCCGCCGAGGCCGCCTAACCGGGTCGGCAACCAACCGCGACGGAGTTGGCACACCGTCGTGACGGTTCGTCGCCTACCGTTCCCGAAGGGAGCCTCGCTCCCCCATGGGGGAATAGATGGCTCGCGCGGGGGACATGCCCAGACCGGACACGACGCCGAGTGACGTGCCCGATGTGCTCGCTCCGGATCTCCGGATCGTGTTCGTCGGCATCAACCCCGGCCGCGTATCGGCCGCGGCTCGCGCGCACTTCGCCAACCCGCGCAACGACTTCTGGCGGCTGCTCGCGGCTGCCCGCCTGACCTCCCGTCTCTACGAGCCGGCGGAGCAGTTCTCCCTGCTCGGGGAGGGCATCGGAGTGACGAACGCCGCCTATCGCACGACACCGGGATCCGGCGATCTGCGGCGCGCCGATTTCGCAGGCTCCGCCGAGCGCCTCGAGCAGATCGCGCGCGACCTGCGGCCCGGCTGGCTCGCCTTCGTCGGCAAGGAGGCCTATCGCGGTGCCTTCGGCCGGCGACCCGCGCTCGGCCTTCAGGCGGAGACGCTCGGCGGCACGCAGCTCTTCGTCCTCCCGTCCACCTCGCCCGCCAACGCCGCCGTGCCCTGGAAGGAGCGGCTCCGCTGGTTCCACGAGCTGGGTGGACGCGCCTCGGGCCTGCCCATCCGAGAAGCCGTTCGTGCCCTTGTCGTCACGCCCGAGCGGCGCATCCTCATGCTCCACTACGCGGACGAGTACGACGAGTGGTGGATCCCGCCGGGCGGGGGCGTCGACGAGGGCGAGACCGACGAGCGGGCGCTGCGGCGCGAGCTGCGCGAAGAGCTCGGCCTGGAGGATTTCGAGATCGGGCCGCTCCTCTTCGAGAGCATGCGCTGGTTCCTGCTCGAGCCCGGCTTCGGCGGGCAGCGGAACCGGGTCTACCTCGTGCGCACACCGCACTTTCGGGCGCACGTCGTGAGCGAGGCGCGGGACGCGCGCTGGTTCACGCTCGAGGAGCTCGACCGCGAGCGCGGGCGGCCGTGGGAGTACGACGACCTCGTCAGCTCCGCCAGCGATTGGTGATCGGCGTCCGCCGGTCCCGGCCGAACGCCTTGGGGCGCAGCCGTACTCCGGGAGGCGCCTGCCGTCGCTTGTATTCCGCGCGGTCGATCAGCGCCACGGCGCGAGCGACCACATCCGGGTCGAAGCCGTCCGCGCTCAGCTCGGCGAGCGACCGATCCTCCTCGACGTAGGCCTCGAGCACGCGGTCGAGCTCGGAATACGGCGGCAGCGAGTCCTCGTCGCGCTGCCCCTCTCGCAGCTCGGCGCTCGGCGCGCGGTCGATCGTGGACTGCGGGACGAGCTCGCGACCCGCCTGCTCGTTGAGGTGGCGCGCCAGCCGGAAGACGTCGGTCTTGTAGACGTCCTTGAGGAGCGCGAAGCCGCCGGCCATGTCTCCGTACAGCGTCGCGTACCCCACCGACAGCTCCGACTTGTTGCCGCTCGCCACGAGCAGCCAGCCGAACTTGTTCGAGAGCGCCATCGCGATCGTGCCGCGGATCCGCGCCTGGAGGTTCTCCTCCGCGATATCCGCCTCGCGTCCCGCGAACGACTCGGCGAGCACGTCGGAGTAGGCCTCGACCACCGGCTCGATCGGCAGCTCGCGGAAGTCGCAGCCGAGGTTCTCGGCCAGCC
>DATEPQ010000074.1:0-8594 GCA_035273125.1 Gaiellaceae bacterium | reverse complement strand
CTCCTCGGCGCGGTCGGCGTGGCCGAGCACACGCTGCGTGCCGCCCGGGCGCGCGAGGAGGAGCGGCGCGCCGAGCGGCGCCCGCTGCGCCGCCGTTTTCGGCACTAGACCGAATCCCGATGCGCCTCTCGGCCGTTTACGGGCCACAGACAACGGAGGACAGCGATGTCGAGCACTGCTGAAGCGGAGACCACGGGCCAGGGATTCGTGCGGGAGGCACTCCACAACCGGCGCCTGCTCGGCGTTGCGCTGATCGCCGCGATCGGCGGCTTCCTCTTCGGCTACGACACCGGCGTCATCGGCGGCGCGCTCCTCTTCATGAAGAAGGATCTCGGCCTGAAGACACACGGCCAGCAGGAGATGACGGTGGCGATCCTGCTCCTCGGCGCGGTCGCGGGCGCCTTCATCTCCGGTTGGCTCGCAGACAAGATCAGCCGCCGCAGGACGAAGATGATCTCCGGAACGGTCTACGTGATCGGCGCATTCGCGTGCGCGTTCTCGCAGAGCTACTGGCAGATTCTCGCCTCCCGGTTCTGGCTCGGCCTCGCCGTCGGCACGGCCTCCTTCGTGGGGCCGATGTACATCGCCGAGCTCGTCCCAGCCCGCATCCGGGGCGGCGTCGTCAGCTTCAACCAGCTCATGATCACGCTCGGGATCCTGATCGCGTACCTCGTCGACTGGGGTTTCGCCGGCTTCTCGAACAACTGGCGCTGGATGTTCGGCATCGCCGCGGTGCCCGGCGCCGCGCTCGCGATCGGGATGTACTTCATGCCGTTCTCGCCGCGCTGGCTCGTGGAGAAGGGCCGCGAGGACGACGCGCGGGAGGTGCTCGAGCGCTACCGCTTCCGAGAAGACGACGTCGACGACGAGGTCGATGAGATCAAGGACGTCGCCGAGAAGGAGTTCAGCCTGCGCGAGCTGCTCGGCAAGGGTGTGCGGCGCATGCTGCTCGTCGGGATCGGTCTGGCGGTCTTCCAGCAGATCGTCGGCATCAACACGGTCATCTACTACGCCCCGACGATCCTCAAGTTCGCGGGCCAGAACGACACCGGCGCGCTGACGCTCAGCGTCTTCATCGGCTGCACGAACGTGTTCTTCACGATCGTCGCGATCCTCTTGCTCGACAGGCTGGGCCGCCGGTTCTTCCTCATCACGGGCACCTCGACGTTGACGGTCGCCCTGGTCGGGCTCGGGATCTTCTTCGCCTCGAGCGGTATCCAGAACGCGGTTGGCTGGCTGGCGCTCGCCTGTCTTCTGGTCTACATCATGGGCTTCGCCGTCGGCCTCGGACCTGTGTTCTGGCTGATGATCTCGGAGATCTTCCCGCTGCAGATGCGTGGCCCGGCGATGGCCGTCTGCACGATGTTCAACTGGGGCCTGAACTTCGCGATCTCGTACACGTTCCTCACGCTGACGGACGTGATCACGAAGCAGGGGACGTTCTGGCTCTACGCCTTCTTCGGCGTGTGCGCGGTCGTCTTCTTCGCCACGCTCGTCCCGGAGACGAAGGACCGCTCGCTCGAGGAGATTCAGACCGACCTCGGCGCGGACGCCGACGCAGCGCTGACTCGCGAGAGGGAGCCGGAGACTGCGCGGGTCTGACGGCTTCGCCCCGATCGGTTCCTACGCCGCGATTGGTGACGGCCGGACGGTCGCGCTCGTGGCGGCGGACGGCTCGGTCGACTTCATGTCGCTGCCGAACCTCCACGCGCCGACCACCTTCGCCGCGATCCTCGATCCCGAGCGGGGCGGCCGCTTCACGCTCGCGCCTGCCGGCGAGTACGAGGCGGCGCGCCGCTACGTCGGCCGGACGAACGTCCTCGAGACGACGTATCGCACCGGCGACGGCGCCGCGCGCGTGACCGAGGCGCTGACGCTCCAGGACGGGGGTCTGCTCCCGTGGGTCGAGCACGCACGGCGCATCGAGGGGCTCGAGGGGTCGGTGCGGCTCAAGTGGCGCGTCGAGCCGCGCTTCGACTGGGGGCGCGAGTCGCCCCGGATCAGCCGGCGCGGCGACAGCGTGGTCGCGTCGGGTGCCGACCTGCAGCTCACGGTCCTGTCCTGGGACGCCGGGACGGTGGAGGCCGCAGAGGACGCTCTCGCCGGCTCGTTCGAGATCGAGGCAGGGGGAAGGGCGCTGCTCGCGCTGGTCGCCGCCCACGAGCAGCCGCTGCACGTGCCGGCCCGCGACCACGTCGAGGCGCGGCTCGATTCCACCTGTCGCGTGTGGGAGCGCTGGCTCGGCTTCTGGAACTACGACGGGCCCTGGGAGGAGGAGGTCGCCCGCAGCGCGCTCGCGCTCAAGCTCCTGGTGTACGCGCCCAGCGGCAACATCGCGGCGGCGCCGACCACGTCCCTCCCCGAGGTCATCGGCGGCGACAAGAACTACGACTACCGCTACTCCTGGGTGCGCGACTCCGCCTTCACCCTTGACGCGCTCATGCGGCTCGGGATCCCCGAGCAGGTGCAGGAGTCGTTCGGCTGCCTCCTGCGCGCGGTGCGTCAGACCGCTCCCGATCTGCGGCCGTTCTACGACCTCGACGGCACCGTGCCGACACGCCGGGAGACGCTCGACCATCTGCGGGGCTACCGCGACTCCTGCCCCGTTCGCTACGGCAACGCGGCGTCGAGCCAGCTCCAGCTCGGCTCGTGGGGCGACCTGCTCGAGACTGCCGCCCTGTACGTCTCGGAGGGCAACCTGCTCGACGGCGACACGGCCGAGATGCTGACCGACTGCATCGACCGCGTCGCGACGCTCTGGCCGGACGAGGACTCCGGAATGTGGGAGCTCGACGAGCACCGCCACTACACGACCTCGAAGATCGCGGTCTGGATGGCGTTCGAACGGGCGCTCCGCCTGGCCGAAGAGGGGCATTTGCCCGACCGACACGTGGCGCAGTGGCACGAGCAGCTCGACCGTCTTCACGCCTGGATCGAGGAGCGGTGCTGGTCCGAGGAGCTCGGCGCGTACCGCGGCTGGGCGGGGGAGGATTCGCTCGACGCAGGCGTGCTCCGTGCCTGCCGGCAAGGCTGGCCCGAGCATGAGCGGCTCGATCGCACCGTGGACACGATCCGGGAGCATCTCTCTGCCGGGCCAGGCCTCATCTACCGTACGAGCGAGCACGTCGGGCAGGAGGGTGCGTTCGTTGCCTGCTCCTTCTGGGTCGTCGAGGCTCTCGCGCGGCTCGGCCGCGTCGACGAGGCCTGCCAGACGATGGAGCAGATCCTCCCGTACGCGAACGATCTCGGGCTCTTCTCGGAGGAGATCGACCCCTCGAGCGGCGAGCTCCTGGGGAACTTCCCGCAGGGGCTGAGCCATCTCGCGCTCGTCAACGCGGCCGGAGCCGTCGAGGACGCGCAGGCGAGGGCTAGTGGCGGCTCGCGTGCCGGCGATGCATCGGCGACGGCAGGTGCGGCGCGAGATTGAACGCCGTGTTGACGAAGGCAAGGTGCGTGAAGGCCTGGGGGAAGTTCCCGAGCATCCGCTCCGCGCGAGGGTCGTACTCCTCCGACATCAGGCCGAGGTCGTTCCCGAGATCGACGAGTCGCTCGAAGAGCTCGTGCGCCTCCTCGTGGCGCCCGAGCAGCTCGTAGCAGTCGCAGAGCCAGAAGGAGCAGGGCAGGAACACCCCCTCGCCCGGTGGCAGCCCGTCGGCGGCCGCCTCGTGCGTGCGATAGCGGAGGACGAAGCCCTCGTGCAGGAGCTCCCGCTCGACTGCCTCGATCGTGCCGCGGATGCGTGGGTCGGTCGCGGGCAGGAAGCCGACGAGCGGCAACAGCAGCAAGCTCGCGTCGAGCTCCTTCGAGCCGTAGGACTGCGTGAACGAGCCGAGCTCGGGATCGAAGCCTTTCTCGCAGACGTCCTGATGGATCTCGTCGCGCAGCGCGCGCCAACGATCGACGGGTCCCTCGTAGCCGTGCTCCTCCGCCATCCGGACCGCGCGGTCGAAGGCCACCCAGGCCATCGCCTTGGAGTGGACGAAATGGCGGCGCCCGCCTCGGATCTCCCAGATCCCGTCGTCCGGCTGCCGCCACGCCGCGGCGAGGTGGTCGAGCAGGCCGAGCTGCACCTGCCAGGCGTTCGCGTCGAAGGGGAGGCCGTGCTCGCGTGCCTGGTAGAAGCAGTCGAGCACCTCGCCGTAGACGTCGAGCTGCAGCTGCTCGCTCGCAGCGTTGCCGACCCGTACGGGTTGTGACCCCTCGTAGCCGTCCAACCAGGGGAGCTCGAACTCGCTGAGGCGCCGCTCTCCGGCGACGCCGTACATGATCTGGACGTCTGCCGGATCGCCTGCGATCGCCCTGATCAGCCAGCGCCGCCACTGTCCCGCCTCCCCCGCGTGGTTGCAGTGGAGGAGGGCGAGCAGGGTCAGGGTGGCGTCGCGTAGCCAGCAGTAGCGGTAGTCCCAGTTCCGGACCGAGCCGATCCACTCGGGCAAGGAGGTAGTCGGTGCCGCGACGATGCCACCGGTCGGGTCGTACGTGAGCGCCTTGAGCACGATTAGCGAGCGTCTGACGAACGGATCCCACTCCTTCGGCAGTCCGAGCGGGCACGCCTCGCTCCACTCGCGCCAGAACGTTTCGGTGTCGGCGAGCGCCTGCTCGGGATCGATCGCCTCGGGCACGTCCAGGTGCGACGGGAACCAGGTGAGGACGAACGGGACACGCTCGCCCTCGTCGACCGAGAGCTCGGAGATGGTGTGCATGTCCTCGCCGCGGGTCTGCGCTTGCGTCCGGAAGCTGAGCGCGTCCGGCCCCGCGATCGCGACCCGGGTGTGGTCCTCGTGCGTGCGCTTGCGCACCCACGGCACGATGCGCCCGTAGTCGAAGCGGATCGTCAGCTCGGAGCGGAAGTGAACGCGCCCCTTGACGCCCTCGACGATGCGCACGATGTCGGGCTCCTTGCCGCGCGGCGGCATGAAGTCGAGCACGCGGGCGACCGAGCCGCCCTCCGTCTGCCACGTCGTCTCGAGGACGAGCGTGTCGTGGAGGTAGCGGCGCGTGCTCGTCGCGGGTGTCGACGGGGCGAGGAGCCAGCGGCCGCAGTCCGGGCCGCCGAGGAGCGCGGCGAAGCATGCGCCGGAGTCGAAGCGGGGGAAGCAGAGCCAATCCACGGAGCCGCCGCGGTCGACGAGGGCCGCGGTCTGGAGGTCGCCGAGCAGCGCGTAGTCCTCGATGCGCGCCGTCACCGGTTCTCGATCTCCAGGCCGAGCTCGGGCCAGCGCTTGCGGACGGCGCGGTTGAAGGAGTCCTCGTAGGCCTCGGCGGCGTCCTCGTCCAGCGTGCGGGCGAAGCGATCGCGCATGTCTGCGAGCGACTCCGTGGCGGTCTCGACCGCGTCGCTGAAGTCGCCGTACGCCTCCTCGCGATCCTCGCGGTCTGCGCTGTTGTAGAGGCGGAACTTCTCGCGGCACTCCTCGAGCAGATCGGCCTCGTCCTCGACGAAGAGATCGAGCTGGCGCGCGATCACGTCGCGGAACGGGTCCCTCCGGAGCCTCACGCGATCTCCTCGTAGAGAGCGAGATGCGCACGACCCGCCGCCTCCCACGTGAGCTCGTCGCGGGCGCGGAGCGCGCCCTCGCGGGCACGTTCGAGCGCCTGCGGGTCGGCGAGCAGCTCTCGGACGGCCTCCGCGAGACCTGCCACGTCGCCCGCGAGAACGACGCGGCCCGCACCGAAGCGCCGCACCGGCTCGGCGATACCGCCGACGTCGTAGGCGACGGCCGGGACTCCGGCGCCGAGCGCACGCAGCAGAGCGCCGCTCTGGTCGAGCTCGGGCCGGTACGGGAAGACCGCGATGGTCGCGTCGCCGAAGGCACGGTCGATCTCGGGCTGCGGGAGATAGCCGAGCCGCCACTCGACCTCGAGCCCGTCGGCGGCAGCGCGATACGGCTCGACCGGCTCGAGCGGGTCGCCCGCCACGAGCAACCGTGCGTCTCCGGCCCGGCGCACCGCCTCGATCGCGTCGCCGAGCCCCTTGTACGGCCGGATGATCCCGAAGGCGAGCACCGTGCGGCCGTCGTCCCGCCGCTCGGGCGCGCTCGGGAACACGGGATGGGGGATCACCCGGAGCCGGTCCGGCTCGACGCCCAGCTCGGCGAGCGTCTCCCGGCCGTTCTCGCTGTGCACGACGATCCGGTCGAAGCGCCCGAAGAGCCGGCGCCAGAGGTCTGTGCGATGCGCTGTCCGGCGCGGCAGCAGGTCGTGCGCCGTGAAAATCGACGGCAGGTGCGGGTGGAAGAGGAACGCGTCGAGCTCGGGCGCGGGCAGCCACTGCAGGTGGAGGACGTCCGCCCGGATCCGGCGGAGTGAGGCGAGCCCGAGCGGATGCTCCGCGACCTTGAGCGGCAGGCGCAGCGCCGAGCGGCCGAAGACGCGCGACGAGAGCGGATAGAAGAGCTCGCGGCGCCGGTACCCGTCCGGCTCCGGCGCGGCGCCGAAACGAAAGCGAGACGTGACGAGCTCGACCTCCGCGCCCGCCCGCGCCAGCGCCACGGCGAGCTCGTGGTCGTACGGCGGGGTGAAGGCCGGTGGATCGGCGAGCAGCACGCGCACGGCCTCGTACGCTACGCCGTGGCCATGCTCGTACGGACTTGGAACCTCTTCCACGGGAGACCGTCTCCCCCAGGGCGGCGCGCCTTCCTCCGCCAGATGATCGAGCTGGTGACGCGGGACCGGCCCGACGTCGTCTGCCTGCAGGAGCTGCCGGTGTGGGCACTGCGGCATCTGGAGAGCTGGAGCGGGATGCACGCGGCGACGGCGATTGCGCGCCGGCCTCTGCTCCCGGTCGGTGCGCGCGCCGTCACTGCGCTCCATCACGGGCTGCTGCGGTCGGCCTTCACGGGCGAGGGCGACGCGATCCTCACGCGCACTGCCGCTCGCGACCTCGGCGAGCAGGTCGTGGGCGAGAGGAAGCTGCGGCGCATCGCCCATGCCGTCGATCTCGACGGCGTCACGGTGGTCAACTTCCACATCGACGGCGACCGCGGGCAATTCGACCGCGTCGTCGCGCTCGCGCGGGAGCGCTCGATCCTCGCAGGCGACGCGAATCTCGTCTCGCCCACGGCCGACGGGTTCTCGCCGCCGCTCGCCGGCAGCATCGACCAGATCCTCGTACGTGGGCTGGAACTGAGTGACGGACCGTCCGCGTGGCCGCTCGAGCGCCGGGTCGTCGGCGGCCGGGTGCTCTCGGACCATGCGCCGGTCGAGGCGGTCGTGGCATGACGCTCGACGAGGCACGGGCGCAGTTCCCCGTCTTCGAGCGGTACGCGTTCCTCAACGCCGGCTCGAGCGGACCGCTCCCGCAGGCAGCCGTCGACGCAGCGGCGGCTCGGCTCGAGCGCGACCTGCACGAGGGCCGAAGCGGCAAGGCGTATATCGAGGAGATTCTCGAGCTGCGGGAGCGCATCCGGGAAGGCATCGCCGCCGTCCTCGGCGCCTCTGCGGATCACGTCGCGCTCACCGAGTCGACGACGCGCGGCTGCCAGGTGGTGGTCTCGGGACTGGGACTCGACCAGGCCGACGAGATCGTCACCACCGATCAGGAGCACTTCGGCCTGCTCGGCCAGCTGCACGGGAGCGGTGCCCGGGTCGTGCTGGCAGAGGCGGACGAGGACGCGCTGCTCGCCGCCGTGACGCCGCGGACGCGGCTGGTCGCGGTCTCCCACGTGCTCTGGACGACCGGACGCAGGCTCGACGTCGCCCGGCTGCGCCGGCCGGACGGTCCACTCTTGCTCGTCGACGGTGCACAGTCGGCCGGGGCGATCCCCGTCGACCTCACCGGCGCGGACTTCTACACGGTCTCGGCACAGAAGTGGCTTTGCGGCCCCGATCCGTCGGGCGCCCTTTTCGTACGCGATCCCGAGCGGCTGCGTGTGGCGTTGCCGAGCATGTTCTCGACGCAGAGCTACGAGCCCGACGGGTCGTTCGCGCCCAAGGACGGCGCGCGCCGGTTCGATGCAGGGTGGATCGGCGCGCCGTCGCTCGCCGGCCTCGAGGCCTCGCTCGGCGTTCATCCGGAATGGCGGTACGAGGGCGCTGCCGCGGCGGCCACGCGCTGTCGCGAGCTGCTCGAGCCGCTGGTCGACGTCGTCACGCCCCCCGGGCAGTCGACGCTCGTCTCGTTCCGGCCGCCGGGCGATCCCGCCGAGCTCGTGGCGACGCTCCACGACCAAGGCGTGATCGTCCGCGAGCTCCCGGGCCGGAACCTCGTCCGCGCCTCGTGCGGCTGGTGGACGAGCGAGGACGACCTCAGCCGTCTCGCCGCCGGCCTAGGCGGGTAGGCCCAACTCCGCGGAGATCGGCTGCAGCGCCGCGACGATCGTGCGGATGTGGTCGTCGAGGTCGACGCCGAGATCCTCCGCGCCCTTGTAGACCTCGTCGCGGTGCACGCCGGCCGCGAACGACGGCTGCTTGAGCTTCTTCTTGACCGACTTGGGCTCGAGGCCCTCGAGCCCGGTCGGCCGCACGAGCGCGCACGCGTGGACGAAGCCGCTGAGCTCGTCACACGCGAAGAGCGCCTTCTTCAGCAGTGTGTCGCGCGGACGGGCGAGGTGCTCGGCATGCGAGAGCACGGTCTCGACGATCTCCTCGGGATA